>JAXJWR010000061.1:0-11717 GCA_036307905.1 Acutalibacteraceae bacterium | reverse complement strand
TTTCGAAACCGAGGTTCCCGAAATTTTCGACGGTACCATCGAAATCAAGAGCGTTTCCCGTCAGGCAGGCTCCCGCACCAAGCTGGCCGTTTGGTCTGCAAACACCGAAATCGACCCCGTTGGTGCCTGCATCGGCCCCAAGGGCGCCCGTGTAAACACCATTGTAAGCGAGCTTGCAGGTGAAAAGATTGATATAGTAAAATATTCCGATGATCCCGTAGCCTTCATCAGCGAAGCACTTTCTCCTTCCAAGGTTTGCTCGGTTGAAATCATCAGCGAGGATCCCAAGGTAGCAAAGGTTACCGTTCCCGATGCACAGCTTTCTCTTGCCATCGGAAACAAGGGACAAAACGTTCGTCTGGCCGCAAAGCTTACCGGCTGGAAGATCGACATCCGTCCCGAAAGCGGATTTTACGGCGAGGAAGAATAATAAATCAAGGAGGCAGTTCCTATGCAGAATAAAAAGATACCTATGCGTCAGTGTGGCGGTTGCGGCGAAATGAAGCCCAAGCGCGACCTTATCAGGGTGGTTCGTTCCCCCGAGGGAGAAATCTCCCTTGACCTTACGGGACGTAAAAACGGCAGAGGCTCATATATCTGCAACAATATCGACTGCTTCAAAGCCGCGATAAAAAGAAAAAGCTTCGAACGTGCCTTCGGTGTGAAAATTCCCGAAGAAACCGCCGAAACTATCTTAAAGGAGTTCGGCCTTGAAAACTGATTCGATTCTTTCGCTTCTGGGCTTTGCCGCTAAGGCAGGCAAGCTTTCCTTCGGAACCCACGCTACCGAATTTGCCATAACATCAAAAAAAGCAAGTCTGGTGCTGGCGGCCGAAGATATATCCGAAAAAACCGTAAAAGAGCTTAAATTTAAAGCAGATAAAAACAGTATTCCCGTAATAACTTTAAAGGGCATAAACACCGCCGTGCTATCATCACGGGTGGGCAAAAACTGCGGAATAGTAGCAGTAAACGATAAAGGCTTTGCCGATGCCCTGATAAAACAAACCGAAGGAGGAAAAACGCTATGATAGAGAAATATAAGATAAACACAGCAGCCGCTGATTTTAAATCTACCGTAAAAGAAGTATCCGCTATCATTAAGCAGTATACCGGGGCCGAGAAGAAGTCCGGCGCCGTCCTTACCGAGGAGGAAACCAACATCCTTTTCGCCGCTCTTACCAAGAAAAGCGAGGTTAAGAGCTTTGATGAATACTTCGCCCAGGGCGCTACCGCCCGCGAGGCTATCGACAAGGCAAAAAAGGCCAAAAAAGACCAGAATCTTGCCGCACAGATGGCTATTCTCGAACAGCTGAAGGCCGCCCAAGAGGCAGAAATGGCTGCAAAACGCGCAGAAAAAGAAAAGGCAGAGGGTAAAACTCAGCCCGAAGCCAAAAAAGAGGCTCCAAAGGCCGAACCTAAAAAGGAAGAACCCAAGAAGGAGATCCCCAAGGCTGAACCCAAGAAGGCTGAGCCTAAGAAGGAAGCTCCTAAGGCAGAGCCTAAGAAGGAAGCTCCTAAGGCAGAACCTAAGAAGGAAGAGCCCAAGCGCGAGCATAAGCCCTCCGACCCGAGACCCTTTGAGGCAAGGAAGAAGGAGGATCGTCCTGCAGGTGCCGCCCCTAACAGAGGCCCTGCCGAGCGCCGCACCGTTGATACCCGTTTCTCCAACGTTGATATGGAGAAATACAACGAAAAATACGAAAACATTGCTCCTGCAAACTCTATGAAGGATAATGCCCAGAGAAAGCAGAAGATAAATCAGAAATCTCAGAACTATCGCCGTCAGGAGAAATCCAAGAAGGAGATTGAGGCCGAGAAGATGCGCAGAATTCAGCTTGAGCGCATTAAGAAGACCCCCATCACCGTAACCGTAGGCGAAGAAATCACCGTAGGCGAGCTGGCCGCTGCCCTCAAAAAGACTGCGGCAGAGGTTATCAAGGAACTTATGAAGCTGGGTATGCTGGCTACCGTTAACCAGACTATCGACTACGATACCGCTGAAATTGTTGTTACCGAAATGGGCGCTAAAATTGAGCGCGCAGTTGTTGTTACCATCGAAGAGCAGATTATGGACGAAACCGAGGACACCGAGGAGAACCTCCTCCCCAGAAGCCCCGTTGTTGTGGTTATGGGTCACGTTGACCACGGTAAAACCTCCCTGCTCGACGCTATTCGTAATACTGCAGTTACCGCAGGCGAGGCAGGCGGAATTACCCAGCATATCGGTGCATACCGTGTTAATGCCAAGGGTCAGGACATCACCTTCCTCGACACTCCCGGTCACGCAGCCTTCACCTCTATGCGTCAGCGTGGCGCAATGGCAACCGATATTGCTATTCTGGTTGTTGCCGCAGACGACGGTATTATGCCCCAGACCATCGAGGCTATTAACCACGCAAAGGCCGCCGAGGTACAGATAATCGTTGCTATCAATAAGATGGATAAGCCCGAAGCTAACCCCGACCGCATTAAGCAGCAGCTCACCGAACATTCCCTCGTTCCCGAGGAGTGGGGAGGCGATGTTATCTGCGTACCCGTATCTGCAAAAACCCACGACGGAATCGATACCCTGCTTGAAAACGTGCTTCTCGTAGCAGAAATGCTGGAGCTTAAGGCTAACCCCAACAGAAAAGCAAAGGGTGTTGTAATCGAGGCTCGTCTTGATAAGGGCCGCGGTCCTATCGCTACCCTCCTGGTTCAAAACGGAACTCTGAGAAACGGCGACATCGTAATAGCCGGCACCTCTGTGGGTCGTGTTCGCGTTATGACCAACGAAAGAGGCCAGAAGCTTTCCGAAGCAGGTCCTTCCGTACCTGTTGAGGTTGCAGGTCTTACCGAAGTTCCCACCGCAGGTGACGTATTTGATGCCGTTTCTAACGAGCGTCTTGCCCGCGAGCTGGTTGAACAGAGAAAACAAAAAATCAAGGACGAGGCCGCTGCCGCTGCCTCTCAGGTTACCCTCGATAACCTCTTCGACAAGCTTGGTGAAGGCGAGCTTAAGGAGCTTAAACTCATCGTTAAGGCCGACGTTCAGGGCTCGGTTGAAGCTGTTAAGCAGTCCCTTGAAAAGCTCTCCAACGACGAGGTTCGCGTAAGGGTTATCCACGGTGCCGCAGGCGGTATTAACGAAACCGACGTTATGCTTGCCCAGACCTCAGGCGCTATCATCGTAGGCTTTAACGTCCGTCCCGACTCGGTTGCAAGGGCAGCCGCAGAGCGCGACGGTGTAGATATGCGCCTTTACAGGGTAATTTACGACGCTATTGAAGAAATCGAATCTGCAATGAAGGGTATGCTTGCACCCAAATTCCGCGACGTGGAAATGGGCGCAATCGAAGTTCGTAACACCTTCAAGATTTCGGGTGTGGGCACCATCGCCGGCGGTTACGTTACCGAAGGTAAGGTTACCCGTGCCTGCAACATCCGAGTTGTTCGTGACGGTATTATTATCGCCGAGGATAAGATTGATTCCTTAAAGCGCTTTAAGGACGACGTTAAGGAAGTTGCCCAGGGCTACGAATGTGGTATTTCTCTCGAGAAATTTGCCGACATTAAGGAAGGCGATATATTCGAGGCTTATATCGTAGAAGAATACAGAGACTAATTATCTTTAGGAATAAGGGGTTCGTTATCACAAACAGGGGTGCTGCATTGCAACACAGGGGCGGCTTTGCCGCAGGTTTTCTGCCGAAGGCCCCTGCAACGAAGTTGCCTCTAATCCCTTATCCCTAAACCCCGATATTTTCGGGTGATAACTAAATTTTAGGAGGTATAATATGCCCGGTTTTAAAATGGGTCGTGTTACATCCGACATTAAAATAGCCCTTGCGGACATCCTCCGTGAGGTTAAAGACCCCCGCGTTTCCAAGCTTTTGTCCATAGTAAAGCTGGACGTTTCGGGGGATATGTCCTATGCCAAGGTCTACGTTAGCGCCATCGAAGGCAGGGAAAAAACCGAAGAATCGGTCAAAGCACTTAAGGGAGCCGCAGGCTACATCCGCCGCGAGCTTGGCGCAAAGCTCAAGCTTCGCAAGGTGCCCGAGCTTCGCTTTGTGGCCGATGATTCTATCGAGGTTTCGGCCCACATTTCACGAATTGTAAGCAATTTCGATAAAAAAGACCAAGGGGAGGATTCTGCCGATGAGTAATAGCTGTGAAGTGCTTACCCTGGCAGATCTTTGCAAGTTTTTAAAGGAGCGGGACAACTATGTTGTAATTACCCACTCCAACCCCGACGGCGACACCCTGGGCAGCGCCTACGGCCTTAAATTAGGGCTTAAAAAGCTGGGCAAAAAGGTTCAGGTAGTATGTTGCGATGAAATTCCCCATAAATACGACTATTTTATCGACGACAGCGAGTGCGATTTTATCCCCGAAACGGTGGTTGCGGTGGACGTGGCCGATATAAAACTGCTGGGCGACCTTTTCGAAAGGTTCAAGGGCAGAATCGACCTTAATATCGACCATCACGTTTCCAACACCCACTATGCAAAGCGTCTTTATCTTGATGCTTCGGCCGCAGCCTGCGCCGAATGTATTTACGAGATTCTTGACGAGTTGGGCGTAGAGTTCGACCGTAATATCGCCAATGCCCTTTATACAGGCATCTCCACCGATACAGGCTGCTTTAAGTACGGAAACGTTACCGCCCATACCCATCGTATTGCCGCAAAGCTTTACGAAATCGGTGTGGATGCGGCCGACATTAACCGCCGTATGTTCGATACAAAATCTAAAAGCCGCGTAGAAATGGAAAAGCGGGTTCTCGACGGAGCCGAATTCCATTTCGACGACCGTTGTATGCTTCTTTCAATCACATTAAAGACCCAGAGAGAAACCGGTTGCAGCAGGGCAGATATGGAGGGTGTACCCTCAATGTCCCGCTCGGTAGAAGGGGTGCTTTGCGGTATTACACTTAAAGAAAACCGCGAAAACGAGTTTAAAGTCTCTCTCCGCACCTACGAGCCGCTGGACGCTTCGGCCATCTGCGCAAAGCTTGGCGGCGGCGGACATAAAGCAGCGGCAGGATGCACGGTACTTGGCAGTCTTGACGAAGCAAAGGTAAAAATTCTGGCTGCCGTGAAGGAGGCCTTGGAGGAAACAGATGCAGGGTCTTATTCTGTTAAATAAACCGAAAGGGATAACCTCCTTTTCGGCGGTAAATAAAATCAAATGGCTGGCGAGCGAAAAAAGGGTGGGCCACACAGGTACCCTTGACCCCCTTGCCACAGGGGTTCTGCCTATATTCATTGGCAGGGCTACCGCTCTTTCAGGTATACTTTTGGATGCCGATAAAAGCTACGTAGCTACCGTAAAACTGGGTCTTACTACCGACACCTGCGACATTACGGGCGAAGTTTTGTCCGAAAAAGAGGTAAAGGTTACCGAGACCGAGTTTTTAGCCGTTTTAGAAAGATTTAAAGGAAAAATCCTGCAGGTGCCACCTATGTATTCCGCCCTTAAAAGGGACGGAGTACGTCTTTACGAGCTTGCCCGTCAGGGAAAGAGTGTTGAAATTCCCCCTCGCGAGGTGGAAATCACCCGTCTTGACCTGTTGGAGTTTTCTTTTGATACCTTCAAAATAGCGGTAGATTGCTCTAAAGGTACCTATATCCGCTCCCTTTGTCGCGATATAGGCGAGGCTCTCGGTTGCGGAGCCACTATGACCGAGCTTTGCCGCACCGCCACATCGGGCTTTACTCTCGCACAGACGGTATCTCTCGACGATCTCACAAGAGAGAATATATCCGATTTCATTCTGCCCGAGGAGACCGCCCTTTTATATATGAAAGAGGTTAGGGTTACCGAAAAACAGGCGGTACGCTTTTCAAACGGCGGTCAGCTTTCCTATGAAAGGCTTAAGACTGCCGATTTTACCGACGGCCAGCTTCTGCGTGTAAAATATAAAGACAAATTCCTCGGTGTAGGCTATGCTGATAACGAAAACCAACAAATAGCCATTAAATGCGTTATAAATAAGTGGTCAGTGGCTAGTGACCGGCAGAGAGGAAATTAAATTGATTACTTATTATGAAGATTTAGTGGTGTGGCAGAGAGCGATGGATCTGGTTGAAGAAACTTATCGGCTTGTGAAGCTTTTGCCGAGGGAAGAAGATTATGTACTGGCTTCACAAATGCGAAGAGCGGCCGTGTCGATTCCATCAAATATTGCGGAGGGTCAATCCAGACATACCACAAAAGAGTTTTTGAATTTTTTATCCATTGCAAATGGTTCAAAATCAGAACTCAAAACACAACTCCAAATTTGTGTAAGGCTTGGATATGTTACGGCAGAACAAACCGAAAAAGCAACAAGCCTCTTAGAAGAAATAAGCAAAATGCTTTATGCTTTAATGATTAAACTGCAGAGAAATTAGCACCAAAAGGTCTTAAGTTAGCGAAGGTCTGTGGCAGCATCTGATCACTGACCACTGACCACTGACCACTGACCACTGACTACTGACCACTGACTACTGACTACTGACTACTGACTACTGTAAAGGAGGAATGAAATGACGACAAAATATGCTCTCGCCCTCGGTATGTTCGACGGAGTACATATGGGCCACAAGGCCGTGCTTTCGGGCGCAGTAAACAGCCCCTATAAAAGCGTTGCCGTAACCTTTTCCTCCATTCCCTTTAAAACAGGCGGCTTCATAATGACCGCCGAGGACAAGGAAAGAAAGCTTAAGGAATACGGTATAGACGAGGTTTTAATGCTGGATTTCTTCGAGATAAAAGACCTTTCCCCCGCCGATTTTTTAGATTATCTTTCAAAAAAATATAACCTTGGTAAGATATGTTGCGGCTTTAATTATCGTTTCGGAAAAAAGGCCGCAGGTGATACAGTCTTTCTGGCCGACTGGTGTAAAAGCAGGGAAGTAGAGTTCTTCGAATGTCCCGAGGTGACCTATGACGGTGAAACCGTGTCCTCAACCTACATAAAGGCTTTAATTGCACAGGGCGAAACCGAAAAAGCCGCCACTCTTCTGGGCGAAAGCTTTTATTTCACCGCCCATGTTGTAGGCGGGGATAAAAGGGGCAGAACGCTGGGCTTCCCCACAGCAAATCAGTTCTATCCCGAAAACATCGTAAAGCCTAAAAACGGAGTCTATCAAACGGTAGTCACCATTGACGGCATAAAATACGACGGAGTTACAAACATCGGACTTCGCCCCACCTATATTACCGATTACATCAGCGCCGAAACCTTTATTTTAGATTACTCTTCCGATTGCTACGACAAAGAGGTTAAAACCGAGCTGGTTAAATACCTCCGCGAGGAAAAGAAATTCCAAAACAGGCAGGAGCTTATTTCGGCCATAAACGAAAATGCCCAATATGTAAAAAAGCACAGCAGAGTATAGCTCTGCTGTGCTTTTTTATCCCTCAATAATTACACAAGGGTCAACAGGAATTTCGTCTTTGTAAAACTCAAGATGAAGGTGTGTTTCCTCCAGCCTTTCACAGGGAATAGTGTCTAAAAGGCCGAGCTTAGTACCGGCCGAAACGATATTGCCCTCTTTTACCGAGAAGTTGTCGGAAAGGCCGCAATATCTTGCCACAATGCCGTTGCCGTGGTCAATTTCTACGTAATTTCCCAAAAGGTCATCCTTTACCGTTGCCACAACAATTCCGTTTCCGCAGGAATTAACCGCACTTCCGCGTTTTGCCAATATATCGGCACCGTGATGCACCCTCATATCGCCAAAGGTCTCCGAAAAAACCAGGTCCTTGTCCGAAAAATGTTTAACAATATTTCCCGTAATGGGATAAACAAAGTTTTCGGCAGTAACGTTTTCGGTAATAATAGGGTCCTCCTCTATGGGAAGCTCCTCCTCAAATTCGTAATAGGGTTCATCCTCTTCCTCCTTCTGTACAGGGTCGGAGGAAAGGTTTTCGGAAGAAATTATATTATTGGAGGGTGGAGTGTCGTCAGGCACTTCGGGGGCAGAGAATCCGGCATAGGCGGTCCAAGCGGCAACCCCTGTTGCAACAAGGCAGCCTGCCAGCACGGCATAAAAGCTCTTTCCCTTTAAAAAATCGAATAACTTATTCTTTTTAAACTTCATAATTCTAACCGCCTTTCAAAACTATTGTTGACAAGGGGCGAAAAAATTATTCTTATAATTCATTAAAATTTAAAAAAGAATTCATTTTTTTGCAAATTTCATATATTATCATAAAATTGCAACAAGGGGAGCCGCAACCCCACTGTTGCAGGTTATATTTTTTTCATATGACCTTCTCCTCAAACCCCTCGAAAAGGAAAAGCACCGTTTTAAAACGGTGCTTTTTCCTTTTTATAAACTTTTCAGTATTTGTTCCTTTATCTGCTTCATTCCAAGTACTGTGGGATGTCCTGAGATTTTATCGATGTCAGAAAGCTTAACCGTCTTAAAGCCAAAATGCTTTGCCGCCTCTGAAAGGCCGTCGGATATTTCATCCTTAAGTTCGGTGTTGATTATAACAATAACGTCGGTATTGTTAAGCGAACTTTTTATTTTTTCAAAAAAATAGCAAATAGCAGGAAGAACAGAGTAAAGCTCCTCTCTGTGTATTTCTCCGAAATTAAGTGCTCCAAGCTCAGCTCCGCACCAGGAATCGTTGGTGGTGCCAAAAACAAAAAGAGTATCAATTTTGTTTTTTTCAAAAAAGCCCTCACGAACCAGCTTTTCAAAGCGATATATAAAGGAAGAATCTCCCGAACAGTCTCTTCCGCCGTAGGCGGTATAGCATACGGTGGAACCCGACCAGCTGTTGTTTAAAATAAGGTTGCTGTCGGTCTCCTTCATAAGCTGATGCCACCAGGTTTCCTCAACCCTCGTTACGTCGGTCTCATTCTTTGGCACAGAGAAGTAGTGGGAGGCGTAGCCTTCGGGAATAAATCCCTCGAAGGTGGAATAGCTGTCACCGAATATTACGGTATTCTTAAAGTTCATATTATCACGTCCTTTGCATCAATATTATAATGCTTTTTCTAAAAAAGTCAATCACTATGGTGCACACCCGTAAAACGTGTTTTGCTTCTGTATTCAAGGGGAGTTATACCTGCCTTCTTTTTGAAAACGTCGTTAAAGGAGCGAACACTCTGAAAACCTGAATCCAGCGCAATATCTGTAATAGAACGGGAGGTGTTGGTCAGCTCGTCGGTGGCGGCCCAAAACCTAAGGGTAGAGAGATAATCGTTAAAGCCTACACCAAAAATGCTTTTAAACATTTTCGAAAAATAGCACCGCTCGTAGCCCAGAGCATCGGCCGCATCCCCAAGGGTGATGGGATTTTTAAAATTTTCGGTCATATAATCGGTTATCTGGTTAATTTTAGAAAATTCTTTTCCAGCCTTGCTTTCAAAACGGGCATTTCGCAGATGTTCGCCGCAAATAAGATTTAAGCAGGCCGAAATAAGGAAGTGGTCTTTCGTGTCCTCTTTAAAAAAGTTTTCCTTTAAGAAATTCATAATCGCATCAGAGCAAACAAGACTGCTTCGGTCGGCCCTCTTGCCCTGAACCGCCCGCTGAAACTCGGGTACAAAGTTTTTTGAAAACACCGTTATCCAGCAACGTGAATTTCCTACTGTTTTGTACTCGTGTATTTCGTTGGAAAGGCAAAGAGCCATATCTCCGGCGCAAAGCTGAAGGGGACGGGTGCCGATAACCGCATCAATCCTGCCCTCGAATACGTAAATCACTTCGAAATTTGTGTGAAAATGGGGGTCGTAATGAATATTGTCGTAAATTACGGTATTGTAGGCATAGCCTCCTGCGGAATTATGGGGCTGATGGATTGTCATAACTCACCTCTAAAGACAATTTTCTGCTATTATTATACAATAATAAACTATAAAATGTCAATAACGTGCTGTAATATGAAGATGAGGTGATACGTATGACCGAAAAAATTCAAAAATTGCTGGCATACCTTCGCAGCGAGGAGTATATAAAGGGGAGAACAAGTATCCCTGCCGACATCACCCACCGTATAAAGGGTAAGGCGCGGAAGAATATACCTTTGCAGATTATGCTTGGCGTGCTCGAGGAAGAGGTGCCCCGCATTTTTGAAAACGACCGTTTCGGTTTTAACCGCTATCACGGGAAGGACTTTTTTGTCTTTTACGACGAGGCGGGAAAGCCGATTTCGTACGACCGTTGGCGTAACGGCAACACCACCCCCGATATGGCCTCGGTAATGAAGCGGGGCTTTGCCGACATTCTTCGCGAGATTGAAGAAAGGGAGCAAACTGCCAACAGCGAGGCAAAGGCCTTTTATGCCGAGGTTAAAACGGCAATCTGTGCCGCCGCAGACTGCGCCGCCGCTTATAGAAAAGAGGCCGAAAGAGCAGGAGTTACCGACCTGTATAACGCACTCACTCAAATTCCTATGCAACCTGCTCGCAGCTTTTACGAGGCCTGCGTATTTATAAAATTCATTCATTTCACCCTTCGCTGTGCCGACGTGGAGCATATCGGGCTTGGTCGATTCGACCAGTATATGCTACCCTATTTCGAGGCAGACCTTGCCTGCGGTGTATCAGAGGAGGAGCTTTTCGAAACTTTGGAGGAGTTCTTTATCTCCCTTAACTACGACAGCGATATTTACGGCAACGTTCAGGCAGGGGACAACGGACAGACTATGATGCTTGGCGGCTACGATAAGGACGGAACCGACCGATTTAACCGTATATCCGAGCTTTGTCTTAAGGCCTCCACAGAGCTTTGCCTTATAGAGCCGAAAATCAATATTCGCGTAAACTCCACCACCCCTATGGAGAGGTTTGAGCTTTGTACCCAACTTACAAAGAAGGGACTCGGCTTCCCCCAATATGCCAATGATGACGTTGTTATCCCGGGTCTTATTGAGCTGGGCTACGGCGACGATGCCTACGACTACGTTACCGCCGCCTGCTGGGAGTTTATCATCCCGGGAAAGGGCAAGGAAATAGTGAATATTGGTGCGATCCCCTTCGCAGTAGCGGTAGAAAAGGCGGTATTTGGGCATCTTGCCGAGTGCGAAAAGTTTGAGGATATTTGGCCCTTTGTAGACGAAGCCGTGGAAGAAAAATTCAAAGAGATTGACGATTACAATAACAGAAAAAACAACCACGAGCCCTCCCCCTATATGTCGGTTTTCGTTGCCGACTGTATAAAGAGAGGTAAGGATTTTAGCCTTGGTGGAGCCGTCTACAACAATTTCGGCCTACACGGTCACAGCATCTCGGTAGGGGCCGACAGCCTTGCCGCCATAAAAAAGGCGGTCTTTGAGGAAAAGGTCTGCACCGCAGAGGAGCTTATAGAAGCGATGAAGGCAGATTTCGTCGGTTTCGAGGAGCTGCAAAAATATCTTAAGGCCTGTCCAAAAATGGGTACAGATGACGACTATGTAGACTCCATTGCCGTTCATATGGTGGAGCGGGCCGCAAAGCAGATAAACGGCCGTCCCAACTGCCGCGGGGGAATTTACCGCATCGGTACGGGTACCGCAAACGGATACGTCGGCCTTTGGACGGGAGCGCTTCCCAACGGCGACAACAAGGGCAGCGGCTACGGCGCAAACTATTCTCCCGCCATCACCACCAAGTTCGAAAGCCCAACAGACGTTATAAAATCCTTCACTAAGCCAAACCTTAAAAAACTAGTAAACGGCGGCCCTCTCACCTTAGAACTTCACGATTCGGTCTTTGACAGCGAGGAGGGAATAAAGAAGGTGGCAGCCTT
>JAXJWR010000060.1:0-4711 GCA_036307905.1 Acutalibacteraceae bacterium | reverse complement strand
TTAGATAACAAACTGCTTCATATAGCGGTAGGAAAGCACGCAGGAATCGAGAATTCTCTCCTTCGAGCCTTCGAAAGCCTTATCCTCTACCTCTACGCAGGTGCAGCCTTCATAACCGATGTCGGTAAGGGCGGAAACGTACTTGCCCCAGTCAACGTCGCCGTAGCCGGGAAGCTTAGGACTCATATACTCTAAGGGATATGCCATAATACCAACGTCGTTAAGCTTATCCTCGTAAACCTTGATGTCCTTATAGTGAACGTGGAAAATCTTATCCTTAAACTCGTAAATGGGCTTTACGTAGTCAATCTGCTGCCAGATGAAGTGAGAGGGGTCATAGTTGATGCCGAAATTGTCGGAGGGGAGAAGCTCGAACATCTTTCTCCAGAGTTTAGGTGTGGTAAAGAGGTTCTGTCCGCCGGGCCACTGGTCAGCGCCGAAGAGCATGGGGCAGTTCTCAATGGCAACCTTAACACCCTTTTCCTCTGCAAGCTTTATAATGGGAGGCCAAACCTCTTTGAAGATTTCAAGGTTTTCTTCTACGGTTTTGGTCTGGTCGCGGCCGATGAAGGTGGTAACCATATTTACACCCAGAAGGGCCGACATATTTATAACCTTTTTAAGATGGTCGATAGCGGCCTGTCTTTTAACAAGGTCGCCGTCCATGGTGTTGGGATAGAAGGCAAGGGAAGAAATGGTAATATTCTTCTTTGCACAATAATCCTTAACGTAGGCGATGTACTCTGCCGAGGTGTTATCCACATCAATGTGGGAAACTCCTGCATAACGGCGCTCTGCCTTGCCCTGAGGCCAGCAAGCAACCTCCACGCACTCATAGCCGGTAGCCGATGCGTGGTCGATCATCTCTTCGAAGGTGAATCCGTCGTAGATGGCACTAACGATTCCAAGTTTCATAGGGTTTTCCTCCTAATACTGAATATCAGCTGAATTTTTTATTTCGTCCATACAGGTATGAACGTCTATACAAAGCCTACTTGCGGCTGTATATTTATCTAAGTCCTTGCCCTCGATAAAGTCGGCAAAGGCGGATGCCTCCATTCCCATAAGCTCCTCTTTAGGGGTAAACGTGGTAAGAGGAATGGTTTTTCCGTCCTTTATGAGGCGAGCATCGGCATAGAGGCCGATTTTATCGATTACAACGCTTCCCTTATCCCCGATTATTTCGCAGCCAACGGTGCTCTGCCCGGTTTTCGAGTAGGACAGAAGGGCGGTGAAATTATCATAGGAAAAGAGGGCGGCGCCTGCCCCGTCGCATCCGTTTTGAAGATAGGTGGCGGTGGCGGTTATGCTGTTTGGTAACCCCAGCAGGTCAACAGCGGCATATACACAGTAGATTCCAAGGTCCATAAGGGTTCCTGCGTGAAGGGACATATCGAAAATATTGACCTTCTCCCCTGCCATAAACGCATCGTATCTGCTGGAGCGCTGGCAATAGTCCAGCTTTGCCATACAGATGTTGCCGATTTCGCCCAAAGCCTCTTTAATAGCGGGGCGGAAGGCGGTGTATATGGGGATGATAGCCTCCATATATATAACACCTTCGCTGTCGGCTATATCACGAAGCAGAGCATAGGCCTTGGCGTTTGTGGTGATGGGCTTTTCGCAGATTACGTGTTTTCCGGCCAGAAGCAGAGTTTTAGACTGCTCAAAATGGCAGGAATTGGGCGAGGCTATATATACAGCCTCTATCTCGGGGTCGGCGGCCAGGGCGTTTATATCGGTATAAACCTTTTTTGCACCGTATTTTTCGGAAAATTCCCTTCCCGTTTCCTCGTTTCTGGAATAGACGGCATCAAGCTCAAAACGGCCGGTAAGTTTTGCCCCTTCAATGAAGGTTTCGGCTATTTTGCCGCGGCCTATAGTAGCATATTTAATCATCAGATTTCTACTTTGAGGGTCTGGTGCAGCTCGTGAGATTTAAAGCAGGCCTCCATAACAGAAAGCACGCGGCGAACCTCGGGCTGTTTTACGATTATCTCGGCCTTGCCGTCGATAGCGGCACAGAGATTTCTGTAATATTCGTGAACGTCGCTGGTAAGACGGTCAATATCATATTCGTCGAGGGTCAGCTCGTCGCGTGGGGCCATGGTCTTGGTGATACCTGCGGCATTCTGCACGGGGGTAACGTCCTTTTCGATCCAGGCGGTGAGCTTTGCCACGTGGGCCTTCTGCTGCCAGTCGGTGAGGTAGAGGGAACCCTGCTTGCACTGCATATAGAAGCGGGGCATTGCAAGGAAGTTATATGTACCAACCTCAACGTGGGCGGTTTTTCCGCTTTCGAAATCAAGCTCTAAGCGGAAGCCGTCGTCGACCTCGTCGTTTGTAATATTGGTGCAGACGCAGTTTACGCCTGTAATTTTTTCGGGGATAAGCTGCAGCATCTGGTCGATAAGGTGAACACCCCAGTCAAGAATCATTCCGCCGCCGGGAGCCTTATGACAGCGCCAGTCGGAGGGGATGCCGCGGGAGCCGTGAATACGGGATTCGATGCGAAGAACCTCACCGATTTCCCCCGAAGCTATAACCTGCTTTACAGCGCGGTAGTCAACGTCCCAGCGTCTGTTCTGGTGAACGGTGAACACCTTGCCCGCTTCCTTTGCGGCGGCGCACATACGGTCGAACTCCTCAACCGAAAGAGCAACCGGCTTTTCGCATACAACGTTATGTCCGCTTTTAAGACCGTTTACAACCAGATCCTCGTGAACGTCGTTAGGGGTTGCAACAACTATTATATCAACGGTTTTATCGGCAAAAATAGCCTCGTTATTTTCATAAACAAAGATTCCCTTTGCTTTAGCGGCTTCGTTTCGAACCTCTCGTATATCGTAGGTTCCGGCAAGCTCCACAACGTCGCTTTTCAGCACCTGGTCACAATGCCAAGCACCCTGTCCGCCAAAGCCGATTACTGCAACTCTTTTTTTCATAATAATCTCCATTCTGCCGCTAAGCGTCATCACAAATATGTATGAAAATCTCCCTCAGCGGCAGAAAGGAGATTATATCGGCATATGTCGCGGTTGCCACTTATATGGCGAGCGACACGCCGTCCTTATGTTGTGTTTTTTGCGTGATTTTTCACGCTAAAAACCTCCATAGGTTTGGTAAATTAAGTTGTGTGCCTACCCACGGCCCACATATATAAACCTTTTCTTTATTGCAACTCTGTCATTTTTAACCTATCTGTTTCGTATCAGCAGTACAATACCGACAGCAAGGAAAGCAGGTGTCGCAAGGACCAAGGTGTCGTGGAAAGTCCCAAAACAATTAAAGCGACAAAAATTATTATAAGCGCACAATATAAAATCGCTTTTTTCACGGTTTTCTCCTTAAGCAAACACGAATAATCCGAACCTGATTTTAAAGGCTCAATTTTCGTCTTTGCATTGTTAAAATACTCGTTAATCCGTTAGGATTAACTGCGTTTTGTGCCTCGCACAGCCAAAAATTCAACTCTTTAAAATTCTGCGACCTAAAACGGGCAGAATTTCGAGTGATTTTTGGTGCGGAAGAATCCGTCAGGCTAACGCCTACGGGTGATGACAAACCGAAAAGTGCCGAAAGAATGCCGTTTTAGGCAGGTTCGGATTATTCGTGTTTGCTTATCACCACGGTATACTCGATATAGGTTTCGGTTTCGTTTTTGCGGGTTTGTGCCTTAACTCCGCCCTTTCGCATGGTATCCACCATTTTTGAAAGGCTGTTTGCAAAAAGCCGAACATCCCCTATCACGCATTTACGAAGGGGGCCGCTACGCTTTTCGGGGGGAGTAAGAAGTCCTTGTATATAGCTTTCACTCTCAGCGAGGGTAAGCTGTTTTGCGATTATATGGTCCAGCGCGTCTCCCCGTTTTTCTTCGGGAATTCGAAGGAGGGCGCGGGCGTGCCGCTCGGTAAGGCCTGCGGCGATTATTCTGTCGCGTATATCGACAGAGAGCTTTAAAAGTCGAAGCTTGTTAGAGAGGGTGGACGGAGCGATACCCAGCTTTTCGGCTATTTCGTTTTGGGGCAGGCCGTGTATCGAAATAAGGCGGTTTATGCCCTCGGCCTCCTCGAAGGGGGTAAGGTCGCTGCGCTGAAGATTTTCGATAATGGTGTAGCAATCGGCGGTAATATCGTCGGTTTTTCTGATTATACAGGGCAGTTTTCTTAGCCCCGCCATTTTTGCCGCCCGAAGTCGCCTTTCCCCTGCGATAAGAAGGTATCTTCCGTTGCCTGCATAACGCACGATAAGGGGCTGGAGGATGCCGTTTTCCCGTATGCTGTCGGAAAGCTTTTGCAGGTCGTACTCGTCGAAATTTTTTCGCGGCTGATCCTCTTTTGGGATAATATCATCGGGCTTTAGATTTATAAGTTTTCCGTCAAACACAGTCTCACCTCTCAGCAAGTCCATCCTAGCACATTGCTTGGGTTTTTGCCACAAAAATCGGTCGATAAGTTTCGACCCGAAAACAAAAAAAGCAACCGTCTTAGAGCGGTTGCTTTGAAATTTTTGCCGAAGCACGGGGATATTTTGGCGGAGTTTGCGAAATCTTTTTTGTAATAACAAAGGTTCTTACCTCTTCTCCCGTGAGGGTGGAGGTGGAAATCTTTGCTTTGTTGCCCCCCAGAATCGAAGCGGCTTTGCCTGCGTTTTTAAGCTCCTGTGTAGCAGAGGGGCCCTTCATTGCACAGAACATTCCGCCCACCTTACA
>JAXJWR010000059.1:0-5309 GCA_036307905.1 Acutalibacteraceae bacterium | reverse complement strand
GCCAGGGATATGTTTCTTAAGGTTTTTATAACGGGAGAAACCGCTCCCCTTGCCTTTACCATACCGATAATCGAAATGGTTATTTTGGTGAAGGTATAGGTGGCTATGGTAATCATCACAATTTCATGATAATCGGTTCCTCTCTCCCCGGTGGCAGACAGTATGTTTACCCCGATTATACAAATGGACATAACCACAAGCAAAACACCGGTCAGGCGCTTTGCGAATATTTCGGTATCGAGGTCGCCGTCGGACCTTCGTTTGATTTTAAGAACCGAAAAACGTGTGGTAGCAAGCACCGCATAATATGCTCCTACGGTGATAAACCACCACGCACCCACATAAAATCCGATTACACAGTTGCCTACCGCATAGGCGATATTAAAGGCAAGACTTGTATATGGGCTTTTTGCAATTTTCAGTGCTTTCATTTGATGCCTTTAATCATAGGAATCATGGCAATAAGCATAATGATGCCAAGCAGACCTACAAGAGTGCCGAAAACAATTTGTTCCCAAACCAGGCACATGCACATACCTACACCTAAAACCAATGCGGATATTATTCCGTAAAGGGTGCGAAGAAGGTTTTTACCATTCATTTTGGGGAGCTTTTTATTCTCCATTTTGCACCATATAAGCAGGGTGATAAGGCCAAGTATTATTCCAACTGCTCCGAAAACTACGCCCTCGGTAAAGGCGTTCCATTCGGGCAGAAGGGCCATACACATACCCAGTGCAAAAAGCACACCGCTTACAGTTCCCATAATGAGTGCAACAAAACTACTCTTTTTCATATTATAATCTCCTTTCATTAAACCAACACTTGTGTTTTTATTGCAGATTTAGTATAATATTTTTGCAATCATAAAACAATCATCAAATTTTGTACAAGTGTTGGTTTAATGGAGAAACAATATGAACACAAAAAACAACAAACGCAAAAAAGACTCCTGCGAGAAGATAGTTAAAGCCTTTATCGAACTGTTGCAGCACAGGGAAATAAAGGATATTACCGTATCTGAAATCATTAAAATTACCGGGCTTAACCGAAGCACCTTTTACGCTAACTTCATTGATATATTCGACCTTGCCGACAAGACCCGTGAAATACTGGAAAAGGAATTCAGCAACCTGTTTGCAGATTACGATTACTTTAACGAGCGTATCGGTGCGCTTAAAATGTTTACCCACATAAAAGAAAATCAGCTTTTTTATAAAACCTATTTCAAGCTGTGCTACGATGATAAACACCTTATATCAATATACGATACAAGAAGAGCCGAAAAGGAACACATAGACGGTAACATAAAGTATCATATCGAGTTTTTCAGAAACGGGCTGAACGCTATTATAAAGCTATGGCTTGCAGGCGGCTGTGCCGAATCTCCCGAAGAAATGGCTGAGGTTCTTAAACAGGAATACCGCGGAAGATAGCATAGGCTTAAATTTGAGCTTAGCAACCCAAAGTTTACATTTAGAAACGGGAAATTGATAGACACTTTTCCGCAAGTCAACTACACTTATTACATAAGCAAACACAAAGGAGTTTCGGTATGACTTTTGGAGAAAAACTGGCAAAACTTAGAAAAGAAAAAAATCTTACTCAGGAACAGCTTGCCGATATTCTTAAAGTATCAAGGCAATCTGTTAGCAAATGGGAATCCGACCTGGCATATCCCGAAACAGACAAGCTGATTTCTTTAGCAAATTTGTTTGACTGTTCAACCGACTATCTGCTGAAGGATGACTGCGCCGCAAAAAGCGAAAACCACACCCAAAAAGCAGTTTCTGAGCTTCCCACAAAGCATCAAAAGATAATCGGTTATATTCTTTTAACAGTTTCGCTTATTGCGGGCATATTAACCATACTGCTGGCAGAAAATGACGAAAGTTTATTTATTACCCTAATCATATCCGTATGCCTTTTATGCTGCAGTCTTATTTGCCTGTTTGTGAAAGAATATGCAGGTTACTGGTGCGTATGGGCGGGATTTGCACCCCTAATGTTATTATCCCCTGCTATGATAATTACCATTTATATTATCCTTCAAAGACTTGTTATTCTGCCTTTTTACGTTATTATGTTTTTTGTTGCAGGAAAGGTATTTAACAAAAAAGTTGAAACCAGCCGTAAGAAAACCAAACTGCTTATAGCCGCTTGGATATTGTTTGTGGGGCTTATTTCCCTTTTATATGTCGTTTCCCCGGTCGGCGGCACCGATATTTTGATAAACCTACTTTGGCATGGCGGTATGGCGCTTTTGCTGACCTATACCGTATGTTACCTGAAAAGCATTAGGAAATAAAAATTTTAATCTGTGGGTTACGGACTTGTTGACATTTCAACAAGTCCGTATTATAATATGCTTGTTGAAATGTCAACAAGTCCGTATTATAATATGCTTGTTGAAATGTCAACAAGTAGAGAGGAGTTGTTACGATTGAAGGAAAGGTTTGAAATCTTTACCGTGCTTATAAACCGTATAAGCCGAAACATACGAAAAATCAAAAATCAGGAAATGGCTTATCTGGGTTTGCGCAGTCCTCACGTTTCCTGTCTGTATTATTTATACCTCTCTCCCGGGATTACCGCAACCGAGCTTTGCGAACGCTGTGAAGAGGACAAGGCAACCATTTCCCGTTCCCTTGATTTCTTAGAGAAAAACGGTTTTATTTTGCCCGGTCCTACAAGCGTAAAACGATATAAAAATCCGCTGCTTCTAAGCGACAAGGGCATAGAAGCCGGAAAACAAATTACGGTAAAAATCAACGGCGTTCTTGACCAAATCAGTGTAGGACTTTCAGAGGAGGAGCGGGTAGCCTTCTACCGTAGTCTTAAAATAATAAGCACCTCTTTGGAAAAGATAGCCGAAAACAAGGAGATTTTATAAAAACAAGAATTATTGTAGATTCCACGGCAGATTTAATGCTCGAATTTAAAATTAGATAAACGGTGAAGAACAATATGGCTGAAAAAGAAAAAAGAACGCTACGCTGGCTTCGGCTGGACAATGCGGCAAAAATATATCCTGCGGCGAGAAAAAGAAACTGGAGCAACCTGTTTCGTCTGTCGGTAACCCTGCGGGAAAGGGTGGACACCGACGTTTTACGCTCGGCCCTGGCTGTAACGGTAAAACGTTTCCCCTCCATTGCCGCAAGGCTTAGAAAGGGCGCCTTTTGGTACTACCTTGAGGAGGTGGAATCCGCCCCCGAAATTTCGACGGAATACTGTTATCCCTTAGTTTTTATGAACAAAAACGAAACTAGGAAATGCGCCTTCAGGGTAATAGTTTTCGAAAACCGAATTGCGGTAGAGTTCTTCCACTCCCTTACCGACGGTACGGGTGGACTTATATTCCTTAAGAACCTTACTGCCGAATATCTTGAGCAGAAGCACGGCATCTCCATTCCCTTTGAGCAGGGCATTGTCGACCGCAAGGCTTCTCCTTCAAAGGAAGAGCTTGAGGATAGCTTTTTAAGATGCGCGGGGCCTGTAAAAGCCTCACGACGGGACACCGATGCCTGGAGGCTTTACGGCGAACCTACTAAGGACGGTCGACTAAACCTTACCTGTCTTTCCCTTTCGGTAAAGGATGCTTTAGCCCTGGCCCATAAATATGACTCTACCCTGACGGTATTTATGAGTGCGGTTATGATGAAGGCTTTGCTGAATCTTCAAAGAAAAAAAGAACCCTACAAAAAGAATAAAAAAAGAATAAAAGTGCTTATTCCCGTTAATCTTCGTCAGATTTTCAGTAGTAAAACCCTTCGAAATTTTGCTATGTACACCGTACCCCAGCTTGACCCGCGGCTTGGAGATTATTCCCTTGAGGAAATCTGCAAGATTATTAAGCATAAGATGGGTGCCGAGCTTACAGAAAAACAGATGGGCAGCGTTATTGCCACAAACGTGGGCGATGAAAAAAATCCCCTTCTGCGGATTGTACCTCTACCCATTAAAAACCTTGTGATGAAGGCGGTATTTAACAGCGTGGGAGAACGAAAATCCTGCCTTACCCTGTCGAATCTCGGAAAGGTTTCGCTCCCCGAAATTATGGAAGATTATATACTGCGTTTTGATTTTATACTTGGGGTTCAGGCTTCTGCACCGTATAACTGCGGTATAATTTCCTTTGGCGATAAAATGTATGTAAACTTTATCAGAAACATAATAAACCCTGAGCTTGAGGAACAGTTTTTCGAGGTTCTTAAAAGCGAGGGACTGTCGGCTGTGGCCGAAAGCAACTCTAAATGAAAGGACGATGCTTATGTACTGTATTAAATGCGGTGTCGGGCTTGCCGATACCGAAGAAAAATGTCCTCTTTGCGGAACCGTGGTTTATCATCCCGATATTAAAAGGGAGGCAGCACAACCCCTTTTTCCCACCGCTATGCCACCTAAAGCGCGGTCGGGCAAAAAGGCTATTTGCGGTGCGGTTATAATCCTTTTTCTTATTCCCCTGGCGGTTAGCTTCTTTTCCGATTATATGAGCAACGGAAAACTGGATTGGTGGGGATATGCAGCAGGCGGACTTGTTCTTGCATATACGGCTTTTGCCCTGCCCTTTTGGTTTAAAAAGCCCAACCCCGTAATATTTGTTCCCGTATTTTTTACTGTGGCTATTCTGTATTTGCTCTATATAGCTTTGGCAACCTCAGGCTCCTGGTTCTTAAGCTTCGCACTGCCGATAGGCGGTGGCTCCTGCCTTATTGCCTCTGCCGCGGCAAGCCTGCTTTATTACCTGCGCAAGGGTCGTCTTTACATATTTGGCGGCATCTCGGCGGCGGTGGGCTCACTGATACTGCTTACCGAATTTTTGCTGGATTGCACTTTTGGTGTTTCCTTTATAGGCTGGTCTCTTTACCCCTTTGCGGTTTTATTTTTGCTGGGTGCGCTACTTGTGTATCTTGGCATAAATCGCTCTGCCTGTGAGACTTTAAAACGCAAATTCTTCTTTTAGATTGGAGTTTTGGTATGAAAAACGACAGACAAATTTTTCAGGCGATAAAATTCACCCTTTTTTCAATTTCGGCGGGAATAATACAGGTTGCCTCCTTTGCTCTGATGGAAATTTTTATAAAGGACTACTGGATTCCCTACCTTACTTCGCTGGTGCTTTCCATCCTTTGGAACTTCACCCTGAACCGCCGCTTCACCTTTAAATCTGCGGCAAATATCCCTGTTGCGATAATGGTTATGGTTAGTCGAAACAAACTTGTTTCGACACAAAATCTTTGATTTTGCGGCAAATTTTCTTTGAAAATTTGTCCATACCCATTGCAATGAATGTTGTGCAAAATTAAATC
>JAXJWR010000058.1:0-12951 GCA_036307905.1 Acutalibacteraceae bacterium | reverse complement strand
CCTTCAGACTTACTCAAATTATGATTATCGACGGTGAACGTATGCAGTCGATGGCGTCGGAGCAACAACTGTATGACACCCTTGTAAGCGCGCCCAGAGGTGATATTTACGACAGCGAAATGAACCTTTTGGCAAAAAGTGATACGGCATACACCATTTACCTTGTTCCAAACGGAATAAAGGACCTTAAAGAGGAAAAACAAAATAAGGTAAAGACAGCAATTGCCGCTTGTTTTTCGGAAATTTTGGGTATGGATTATGAAACAGCATATTCCTACACAGAAAAAAAGACATATTACGTAATAATCGAAAAAAGAGTAGATAAATCTGTTGCCGACAAAATAAGAGCCTATTTGTCGGATAACAGCGACCTTGGTTTGGCAAAATATATAGGTATCGACGAAACTACCAAGCGCTACTATCCTAATGATA
The DNA here is from genome assembly GCA_036307905.1 of Acutalibacteraceae bacterium. Classification (GTDB taxonomy): domain Bacteria; phylum Bacillota; class Clostridia; order Oscillospirales; family Acutalibacteraceae; genus SFWF01. The sequence goes on along the minus strand of JAXJWR010000058.1, from coordinate 12,519 downwards.
ATCTTGCGTCTGTGATACTTGGATTTGTTGGAGCGGACAATCAGGGTCTTTCCGGTCTTGAAAGCTACTATGATACCGAACTTACGGGTTTAGCAGGTCGAGTTGTTGCCGCTAAAAACGCACATGGTGCGGATATGCCCTTTTCCTATCAGGTGGTTGAGGAAGCAAAACAAGGAAATTCCTTGGTGTTGACCGTAGATTCATACATACAGCATGTGGCCGAAAAGTATCTCGAACAGGCCGTAGAAGCCAACAAAGCTACCAATCGTGGCGCCTGCGTTATTATGAATGTAAACACAGGTGCGGTGCTTGCTATGGCGGTTAAAGGCGACTTTAACCCCAACACCCCCTTTGTGCTTTCGGAAGCTGACGAAGAAAAGCTTGACGAAGAAGGCGCAACAGTAACCAGAAATGAACTTTTGAATAAGCAGTGGAGAAATAAAGCCGTTGCCGACACCTACGAACCCGGTTCGGTATTCAAAATAGTTACTGCCTCTATGGCTTTAGAGGAAAATTTGACCACGCTTGACCATAACTATAATTGTGGATATTCTATATACGTTGCAGGCCAGGTTTATCACTGTCATAAGCGCGGCGGACATGGTCCGTTAAACTTCAAACAAGCAATGGTTGGCTCTTGCAACCCCGTGTTTATCACAATAGGTCAGCTTGTAGGCGTAAAATCCTTCTCAAAATATTTCGAAGCATTCGGATTTACAAAGCGTACAGGAATAGATCTCCCGGGTGAAGCCGCACCCGTATATCACAAAGAGGCAAATATGGGTCCCACCGAGTTAGCATCTTCCTCCTTCGGTCAGACCTTCAAGGTAACTCCAATGCAGATAATTACTGCCGCAGGTGCTGCCGTAAACGGAGGATATTTGCTCAAGCCTTACATCGTAAGCAAGGTTATAGACTCCGACGGAAATATTGTTAAATCTACCGAAAGAACGGTAAAAAGGCAGGTAATCAGCGAAGAAACCAGTAAAAAACTGCGCGAAATGCTAAAAGCCGTTGTCAATGACGGTGGTGCAAGTAATGCCAAGGTTGCAGGATACGAGATCGGCGGAAAGACAGGAACCTCCGAAAAGGTTGCCGAGATGCAGGAAACAGGCATAAGAACCTACATTTCCTCTTTTATTGGATTTGCCCCCATAGATGATCCTGAAATTGCAGTTCTGGTTATGATAGACGAACCTCGCGGAGACAGCCACTTCGGAAGTGCTGTTGCAGCTCCTGTTGGTGGTGAAATATTTAAGGATATTCTGCCATATCTTGGTTACGAACCTCAATATTCAGAAGAAGAACTCAATAATATATCGGTTAAAGTGCCCGATCTTAACGGTAAAACCCTTGAAGAAGCAAAGCGACTGCTTGCAGATTCCGGTTTAATTGCAAAAATTATAGGTTCGGGTGACAGCGTTATTAAGCAGTTACCGGTATACGGCGAGTCGATTAGCAAGGGTGGTCAGGTGGTTATCTATACCGAAGAAACCGAAGGCGCTCAAACGGTTACGACTGTGCCTAACTTCACAGGACTTACTACTGCAGAAGCTACCTCAACTGCGTACGGTGCAGGACTTAATATTAAATTTTCGGGAAATATAAGCTCTGGAGCGATAGCCTACGACCAGGACGTTGCAGTTAACAGCGAAGTCCCCGTAGGTACAACAATAACCGTTTATTTCAGAGAAACAACATCGGCTGACTAGCGAAAGGAAAGAATATGCTGCTTAAGAATTTGTTACCAAACATATCTTCTAAATTCGAAAATATAGAAGTAGTTGACTTAACCTGCGATTCTCGTAAGGTTAAGAATGGATATGCCTTTATCTGCATTAACGGATTCAATGCAGATGGCCACCGTTATGCCTTACAGGCTGAAGAAGCAGGGGCAGCCGTTATAATTGCCGAAAAGCCCACGGGTGCTAAAAATGAGGTTATCGTTGAAGATACCCATTTGGCTTATGCGGTAATGTCTGCCAACTATTTCGGCAACCCTTCCAAGCATTTTAAACTTATAGGAGTTACAGGCACAAACGGAAAAACTTCCATAACCTATATGCTTAAGGCTATTATCGAGTCGAAGGGCTTTAAAACTGGTGTCATTGGCACAATTCAGAATATAATAGGCGACAGATGCGTCGAAGCTTCAAACACCACCCCCGATGCGTACGGACTAAACGCTCTGTTTGCAGAAATGCGTGACGCCGGATGCGATTATGTTATAATGGAAGCATCTTCCCATGCATTGGACCAAAAGCGTATTTATGGCCTTGATTTTGAGGTTGCTGCGTTCACAAACCTCACACAAGACCATTTAGACTATCATAAAACCATGGAAAATTATTTCATGGCAAAACAAAAACTCTTTACAATGTGTAAGGCCGCGGTAATAAATATTGACGACGAATACGGCAAAAGGTTAGCCGAAACCGTAAATTGCGAATGTCTTACCTATGCAGCCGAAGACCGAAACTCTACCTATTCAGCCAATGGTATAAATATGAAACCTGATGGAATAGAATACGAAATGGTAGGAGACTATACAATAAAACGTATGCGCCTTAAAACAGGTGGAAAATTCTCTGTATATAATTCGCTTTGTGCTGCCGTGTGTGCAAAAAAACTAGGCTTTACGACAGATGAAATTGCTGCGGCACTTGCTCAAATGGACGGCGTTAAAGGCAGAGCAGAGGTTGTACCCACCGGCAAGGATTATACAATTATAATCGACTATGCACATACACCCGACGGACTTGAAAACATTCTTTCAACCTTCAAGGAACTGAAAAAGGGCAGACTTGTTTGTCTATTTGGTTGCGGCGGTGACAGAGATGCTAAAAAACGTCCCATAATGGGTGCTATTGCTGCAAAACTCTCGGATTTTGTTATAGTAACGAGCGATAACCCCAGAAGCGAAGAGCCTTCCGCGATTATCAGCGATATACTTTCGGGTATGAAAGAGAGCAAAACATCCTATAAGGTAATTGAAAATCGAGTAGATGCAATAAAATATGCCGTGCAAAATGCTCGAAAAGATGATATAATAGTTTTAGCCGGTAAGGGACATGAAACCTATCAGATACTCAGTACCGGAAAAATTCATCTCGACGAGAGAGAAGTGATCGCCGAAGCCCTGGCTGAATAGGCGGTCGGAACAGGAGATTTATTATGTTGAATTCAATGCCGATTATTTCTGCGCTGGTTTCCTTTTTGGTGACAGCGGCACTTGGAATTCCCTTTATTCCATATCTTAGAAAACTCAAGTTTGGACAGACCATTTTAGAGGAAGGTCCCAAGTGGCATAAATCGAAGCAGGGAACACCTACAATGGGCGGAATAATGATGGTTCTTGGCGTCGTTGCAGGACTAATTGTTGCAGTTATAGTATCACTTTGCACCAAGGGTCGCCTTACCACAGAACTAAGCAGCGGCATTAAGCCCGTTGTACTTATTGCAGGTGTCGTTTTTGCACTTGCCTGCTGTGCAATCGGACTTATGGATGACTATATTAAGGTTGTTAAAAAGCGTAATCTGGGTCTTACTGCAAAACAGAAAACCGTAATGCAAATTTTGGCAACCGTTGCATATCTTGCAACCCTTGCTATCGGTGGTGTGAATTCTACCTGGATACCTTTTGTGGGCGATGTAGATATTACTTCCGGATTTGGCCTTGTTTTTTGGCCGATTTCGCTTGTGTTCATTTACTTTATAGTTAATGCAGTAAATCTTACCGATGGAATAGACGGTCTGGCTTCCAGTGTTACCTTGGTAGTGTGCTGTGTGTTTATGCTTATTTGCACACGTATTTCCAACGTTAGCATTGCCTGCCTTGCAGCAGCAGGAGCGGGTGCTTGCGTAGGCTTCATTCTTTGGAATGCAAAGCCTGCAAAGGTGTTTATGGGAGATACAGGCTCAATGTTCCTTGGAGGAATAGTAGTGGCCATAGCATATGGTTGCGGTAAACCCATTTTGCTCATTCCCGCAGGAATTATATATATTTGCGAAGCTCTTTCGGTTGTGCTTCAAGTTTTCTGGTTTAAGAAAACAGGCAAGAGAATATTTAAAATGAGTCCTATTCATCATCATTTTGAAATGAGCGGCTGGAGCGAAGATAAAATTTGTTTTGTGTTCTCGGTTGTAACCATAATTGCTTCTGCATTGGCAGCGTTTTCTGTATATTTTGCGTGGTAATATTTAATACATATAATTGACTTTTTGGAGGTGTCAGCTTGGCAGAAAAAAAGAAGAAAATCAGAAAATCGATATTACAAGAAGGCAAAATGGATATTACTTTTCTGTCGTTGGTTCTCATTTTGCTGTCAATCGGACTTGTGATGCTTTTTTCTGCAAGCTATGCCTATTCATATACCTATTTTGGAAATTCTTATCGTTTCATATTTCGTCAGGCGCTTTTTGCGGTTGGCGGTGTGCTGGTGATGTTGGGTATTTCTAAAATTGATTACCATATTCTTAAAAAGTTTTCCTGGGTGATATATCTCATAACCATTGCAATGCTTGTCATAGTTCTTATTCTTCCGCCAATGTCGGACGAACTGAACGTTAAGCGTTGGATATCTCTTGGATTTGTATCCTTCCAGCCCTCTGAAATAGCTAAGTTTGCTGTTATTGTTATATTTTCAGCTTGGCTGGCGGTTAATGGCGAAAAGCTTAAAAAGGTACGTTACGTTTTGTGGATGATAGCTCTGCTGGCTCTTGTATGTGTGCTGGTTGTTGCTGAGCCACATCTGTCTGCCACAGTGCTTATATTTGCAATAGGAATAATTCTGTTGATTGTCGGCGGACTTCAGAAACGTTGGATAATCGCAGGTGCCGGACTCGGTGTGGGCGGTGTTCTCTTTCTGATATTTTCGGGAATTATCAGCTACGGTTCCGATCGAATTAAATTTTGGCTTGATCCCTGGGCCGATCCATCAGGCAGCGGTTATCAAACCATTCAGTCTTTGCTTGCCATCGGTTCGGGTGGCCTTTTGGGTAGAGGAATAGGACAGTCGCGACAAAAGTATCTCTGGGTGCCCGAGCCTCACAATGACTTCATATTTTCCATTGTCTGTGAAGAATTAGGGCTTATAGGCGCAATGGTTATTATCGGACTATTCTGCGCGCTGATTTGGCGCGGCTTTACCATTGCTATGAGAGCACAGGATAAATTCGGTACACTTATGGCAATAGGCCTTACCTTCCAGGTTGGCCTCCAAGCTATACTTAATATACTTGTTGTTACCAATACGATTCCCAATACAGGCATAAGTCTGCCCTTCTTCAGTTACGGAGGTACGGCATTACTCATACTGCTTGCGGAGATGGGTGTTGTGCTGTCGATTTCGCGAGGGAGTACGGTAGAAAAACTATAAATTACAGGGGTGCACATATGCATATATTATTTGCTGGCGGCGGAACTGCAGGACATATAAATCCTGCTTTAGCGATTGCCGGATATATTAAGGAAAAAGAACCCGATACAAAAATCAGTTATATAGGAACTGCCAGAAATCTTGAGGCAAGGCTGGTACCTGCCGCAGGATATGATTTTTATACCATTGACGTAACGGGTTTTCAGCGTAAACTCACCCCTAAAAATATTCTTCATAATGTAGGTGCCGTAAAAAAAGCGATTGTAGCATCTGCGCGTGCTCGCAAACTGCTTAAAGAATTAAAACCAGACGTTGTTGTAGGCACAGGCGGATATGTAAGTGGTCCTGTCCTTCGCGAGGCAGTAAAACTCGGCATTAAAACCGCCATTCACGAGCAAAATGCTTTTCCCGGTCTTACTACTAAGGCGCTTGCAGGAAATGTTGACAGGGTTATGCTTGCCATGCCCGAGGCAGAAAAGCATATGAAGCTTAAAAAGCCTCCTTATAACGTAGGCAACCCCGTAAGGCTTGAACTTATAGAAGCAGATAGAAAATCTGCCAGAGAAAAGCTTGGCCTCGATTCCCGCCCTTTGATTTTGTCCTTTGGCGGAAGTTTGGGCGCTCGGCCAATAAATGAGGCTGTTGCAGGCCTTATTAAAAGTCATAATAATTCGGGTAAGTATTATCACATACACGCGGCAGGCAAGTCGGGATTTGAGTCGACTAAAAAGCTTATCAACGAAAAATGCGGAAAACTTTCGAAAGAAATCTCTCTGCGCGAGTATATCGAAGATATGAATATATGTATGGCGGCTGCCGACTTAGTAATATGTCGTGCAGGTGCAATTACCCTTAGCGAGCTTTGCATTTGCGGTAAAGCTTCAATACTTATTCCGTCACCTTATGTGGCAGAAAATCACCAGTATCATAACGCAATGACCCTTAAAAATAAAGGTGCAGCCTGTGTTATTGAAGAAAAGGATCTTTGTGAAGAATCGTTGGTTAAAACGGTTGAAGAACTATTGACTAATACCGATACTGTTAAAAAGATGGGCGAAAACGCACTTAAAAACAGCGTTCCCGACTCTAACGAGAGAATATATAACATTATTAAGGAGCTTTATTCACAAAACTGATGTCCTCGCATAGTATGAAATAGTAATAAGACGGTGATCTTATTTTTTCATACAAGAGGGTGCTTCAATGTCTAAACTCCGTATTACAGGCGGCAAAAAACTGTCGGGTGAAATTACTCTTCAAGGCTCTAAAAACAGTGCATTGCCAATAATTGCCGCAAGTCTGATGGTTCAAGGAAAAACTGTTTTACATAATTGTCCTGACCTGTCAGATGTTTTGGCAGCACTTAAAATACTACAAGCGCTGGGATGTCGTTGCCATCGTATTAAAAATGATATATATATCGATGCATCTAACGTAAATTGTGATACGGTACCCAATGATTTGATGCGGGAAATGAGGTCATCGGTAGTATTTCTTGGCGCTATTCTATCCAGATGCTTATCTGCAACCATATCTGCACCGGGTGGGTGTGAACTTGGTCCACGCCCTATTGATCTTCATTTGTCAGCCATCTCTCAAATGGGTTACTCGGTTGCCGAGGATGGTGGATACATTCTGTGCAAAAGGGAGTATTATCCTAAACGCGTACAAATCTCTTTGGATTTTCCAAGCGTAGGCGCTACCGAAAACATTATACTTGCATCATGTATGTCAAAGGGAACAGTCTTGCTGCACAATGCGGCAAAAGAACCTGAAATTGCCGACCTTGCTGATTTTATTAACAAATCAGGCGGTAGGGTATACGGTGCAGGAACCGACACAATAGAGATAATCGGTGTTTCAAGACTTTATTCCGTAGAGCATACGGTTATTCCTGACCGTATCGTAGCCGCAACGTATATGTCAGCGGCGGCTGTAACGGGCGGAAATGTTTTAATTAAAAATGTAAATTCCGACCACGTTCGTTCGATAGTCAACAGCTTTAGAAAAAATGGGTGTGAAATAAAGCAAGACGGTACAGATTTAAATATCTCAATAAGCGACAGACCTAAGCGAATTAAAGCCACTCGTTCAACAGTTTATCCCGGTTTCCCAACCGATGCAGGACCGCTTTTGGTCGCAACCCTTGTAAAGGCGGAGGGAACTTCGGTATTTGTTGAAACGATTTTCGAAAATCGCTTTAATTATATTGGCGAACTGTTGCGCCTGGGAGCCGATATAAAGGTTTATAACCGTGTTGCAACAATAGAAGGTGTTAAAAGGCTGCACGGTGCAGAGCTTTCCTGTACAGACCTGCGTGGCGGAGCCGCTATGGTCATAGCTTCACTTGCAGCAGAAGGTGTAAGCGTAATTGATAAAATCTGTCATATAGAACGCGGATATGAGAACATAGAAGAGAATTTAAGGGCCTTATCGGCGGATATTGTAAAAATATAAAGGAATGATCAAATGAAATTTGAAGAAAACCGAGGCTTTGAACGTGAAGATGCCGTAAAAAAAGCTAAAAAACGAAAAAGAAAGCGCAGAAACAGGCAGGCAGCAGTAATTCTACTGGTTGTAATGATGTTGTCGCTTATAACCCTTACTGTACTTTCATTAACGGTTTTTTTCAAAATATCCGACATAAAAGTCAGTGGCAGCGGTATTTATAACGCACAGGAAATCATTTCCTGTGCTGAAATTAAAATAGGGGACAACCTGTTTCTTGTGTCTGAAAACAAGGTTTCACAGCTTCTGCAAAAAAGACTTCCTTTTATTGCAGAAGTTCAGATAACCAGGAATCTGCCATCGACCCTCAGCATTAGCATAAAAGAAACCAAGGAAGAAATTTGTTTTTCTGATTCTAAGGATATTTATTCCGCCAACTTTGATGGAAAAATACTGAAAAAGTATTCCGAAATTCCAACAGATTTTATAATGGTAACCGTGTCCGACAAAACGGTGATTTCTGAAGGGGACAAGGTTCAGTTTTCTACCGAAAGAGAGCTGGAACTGTTTACACTCTTTATGCAAAAAATTGAGGAATACGGATACGATGTTGATTTCATCAATATAACAGATCCTTATGCCGCTTATATGAAATTAGAAGGCAGAATTATTGTGAAATTGGGTTCATCGGCGTATTTTGAAAACAAAATTGCATACCTTGATGCAAGTTTGTCCAGCGTATCGAAAAGTGCTTCCGGAGTATTTGATTTAAGTGCATGGACCCCTAAAAATAATAAAACGGTTTTAACCTATTGCGATATTTCAAAATACGAAAAATAATTTTTACAATTTTGTAATTTTTATATTGAAATTTTAAAGTATGTATGTTATGATAGTAAACGTATAAGTGTTATTGCGCTATTATGGAAGATAAAATATATCGGAGGAATAAAAATGGCATTCAGTATGACTAGCGAATTTGAAAACGAAGTAGCCCAGATTATTAAGGTTGTTGGTGTTGGCGGCGGCGGCGGAAACGCAGTAAACCGCATGGTTGACGCAGGTATCCGCAACGTGGAGTTTGTTGCAATCAACACCGATAAGGCAGCTTTATACAATTCTAAAGCAGGAACCAAAATTCAGATCGGCGACAAGACTACCGCCGGTAAGGGTGCAGGCGCTAACCCCGAAAAGGGACGTGCAGCAGCCGAAGAATCCAAAGATGAAATTGCAGCCGCAATCCGCGACGCAGATATGATATTCCTTACCGCAGGTATGGGTGGCGGAACCGGTACCGGTGCAGCTCCCGTAGTTGCTCAGATTGCAAAAGAACTCGGAATCCTTACCGTTGGTATCGTTACCAAGCCCTTTGCATTCGAAGGAAAAAGCAGAATGACCCAGGCTGAAGAGGGTATTGCCCGTCTTTCCGATCAGGTAGACAGCCTTGTAATCATTCCTAACGAACGTCTTAAGTTCGTTAGCGAAGAGAAGATTACCTTCAAAAACGCATTCAACATCGCAGACGATGTTTTACATCAGGGCGTTCAGTCCATTTCTGAGCTTATCAACGTTACTGCACTTGTTAACCTCGACTTTGCAGACGTTACCACCATCATGAAGGATGCAGGCTATGCTCATATGGGCGTTGGCGTTGCTACCGGACGCGACAAAGCTGAGCAGGCTGCTAAGGCTGCTATCACCAGCCCCCTCATCGAAACCTCTATGCAGAACGCTCGCGGCGTTATTGTCAGCATCACCGGCTCCGAGGATATCGGCCTTGAAGAGGTTGAACTCGCATCCAACATCATCCACGAAATGGCTCATCCCGATGCAACCATTATCTGGGGTGCTCGTCTTGATGAAACACTCGAAGATACCATTCGTGTTATCGTTGTTGCAACCGGTCTTGGCGACGAGAAGAAGAAGGAAGCTACCAATCCCGCTATTGAGTCTATAATCTCTTCTTCCAGCGATGATAACGACGACGGCGACTACATCGACGTTCTCGAAATCTTCAACAAATAATAATTTATATGTAAAAACCGATAGTGCAAATGCACTATCGGTTTTTTTGCATAGTATTTTAATACTAGCAGCAGCCACAGTTGTTATCACAGCCGCAGCCACCGTTGCAACCGCCGTTGCAACCGTTACCGGAGGCGAGACCATTGTTTCCGCCACAGCAAATGAGCAGAAGAATAATTATAAGAATCCAAGAGCAATTACCCGAGAAACCACACATCTTTGTTGACCCCCTTTCGTTCTTTACAACCCATACTATGTCTAAAAAAGGTAAAGTGTTACTAAAATATGAATTTTAAAACTCGCTATTGACTTTCCCTGACTTTCGTGTATAATTAAATCAAAGGTCAAATAAAGTCAAAAGGAGTATAGCTTATGAGAATGAGCGATCTTATTGCCGCAAGAATACTACAGCTAATTGAAGAATCAGATGAAAGTATAGCCGAAATTCAAAGAAACGAGTTGGCGGCTATGGTAGGCTGTGCACCAAGTCAGATAAACTATGTATTATCTTCACGCTTTACACCCGAACAGGGTTTCATTATTGAAAGTCGCAGAGGGGGCGGTGGATACGTTCGTATTTCTCGCATAAAGCTTAATAGATCGTCTGCAATAATGCATATAATTAACTCGATAGGAAATTCACTTAATCCTATGGATGTTCGCGTGATTATTGAGAACTGTTATAGAACAGAACTAATTTCCAAAGAAACGGCCAAGCTTATAACCGCTGCAGTTTCCAATACGTCAATGTCATGTGTGCCACAGGAATACCGCGAATATTTAAGGGCGGCAGTTGTTAAGCAAATGCTTCTTACAACTATATAGGAGGAATGAATATGTTATGTGAAAAATGCGGTAAAAATGCCGCTACCACTCATATAAAAACCGTTATTAACGGAAAGGTTACAGAGCAGAACCTATGCGGTTACTGTGCAGCAAAAATAGGTTGTTCGGGCGGCTCAATATCGGGGATACTGTCTTCAATGCTTGGTAAAACCTTGCAGACTGAAGGCAAACTTTCAACAAGAACGTGCGATTGCTGTAATACAACCTTTGCAGATATTGCAGAAACAGGAAAGGTTGGTTGCAGTAAATGTTACGAGGTGTTCGGCCGTGAACTGATGCCTTATCTTAAAAGAATTCACGGTAGCGTTCGTCATATAGGAAAAGTACCCGGCAGCACCGAACTGGTTGTAACCAAAAAGGAAAGTAATCTTTCGGAACTTAAGGCAAAGCTTGCTTCTCTCGTTGCCGAGGAAAGATACGAAGAGGCAGCTGTTGTACGTGACGAAATAAGAAAACTGGAGGGTAAAGAATAATGTCGTTATGGTTTAAAGAAACTGATAAATTAAACGAGATTTCAATTAGCTCACGAATTAGACTTGCACGTAATCTTGCTGACCTTCCTTTTCCCGGCAGAATGACATCGGAAGCCTTTACTGAACTTAAAAACAGAGTAAAAACAGCCATTGAACAAATATGCGACCATTCTGATTTTAAACTGAAGTTTATTGAAATGGACGATATACCCGAAAACGAAATCAACTCTATGGTTGAACGCCATATCATTAGTCCTGATTTTGCTAAAAGGTATAGCAGACGCGCCATTGCTATTTCTTCCGACGAGAGTATCAGCGTAATGATAGGCGAGGAAGACCATATCAGAATACAGGTAATTAAGGCAGGCCAGTCGTTGGACGAAGCGTACAGGATTGCCGATGAATTAGATTCGGCTCTTAATGAAAAGTTAAGGTTTGCTTATAACACAGAACTGGGATTTCTTACCGAGTGTCCTACAAATATCGGAACAGGACTTCGCGCATCAATAATGCTTCATCTCCCACTTTGCGAAAGCAGAGGACAGATGTCTGCCATAACCGATGCGGCAGGAAAAATCGGACTTACTGTTCGCGGTATGTACGGTGAAGGCAGTAAAGCGGTTGCCTCACTTTATCAGGTTTCTAACCAAATAACCCTGGGCATAAGCGAGAAAAACGCTATCGAAAACCTCAAAATTATTGCAGAGCAGATTATAGACCGCGAAAAGCAGGAAAGATTTGCCATTAACCGAACTGAACTGGAAGATACTGTGTTCAGAGCGCTCGGAACCCTTAAATTTGCAAGACTTATGAGCAGTGAAGAGTGTATGAAGCTTATTTCCTTGATTAAACTTGGTGTTAGCGAGGGAATAATTGAATGCGAAGAAATTAAACCTATCGAAATTTTAATTGAATCTCAGCCATATATGCTTATGAGAAAATACTCGGTTATGAATCCCGGCGAGCGCGACGAGGCCAGAGCGTCTATGATACGGGAACTTCTTTCAAACATTTAAGACTTTATCGGAGGTAGTAATTTATATGAAATATTCGTTTAACGGTTTTACCGAAAAAGCAAACGAAGGACTAAACTTTGCCGTCAGTTCGGCTGAATATTTCGGACATACCTATGTTGGCAGTGAGCATCTGCTTTTGGGACTGTTAAAGGTTGGTGCAGGTGTTGCTTGTGCAATTCTTAATAAGAAAAACATTACTGCCGATAAAATCGAGGGGTTAATTGAAGATACCATCGGCAGCGGAAATCCTTCCAAGCTTTCACCCGATTATTTTACCCCTCGTGCTAAGCGCGTTTTAGAAAATGCCGTTAAGAACAGCAGAAAACATACGGG
>JAXJWR010000057.1:0-9610 GCA_036307905.1 Acutalibacteraceae bacterium | reverse complement strand
CATAGCCTGCTCTGCCGTAAGCGGTGAAGGAATCGACCAAATTCGTGTTGAACTAAAGGGCTGTATATCGGCTTTCACAGGTAATTCGGGCGCGGGAAAATCCAGTCTGCTCAATATCATTTTCCCCAATCTCGAACTGTCTACGGGCGAGGTAAGCGACAAATTGGGCAGAGGCCGCCACACCACACGCCATACCGAACTGTTCCGGCACGAATACGACGGTTTTGTAGCAGATACTCCCGGTTTTTCCTCTTTGGAAGCCGATAAAGAAGATTTGGCTTTCAAGGAAGGCCTTGCAGATTTTTTCCCTGAGTTCGAGCCGTTTAAGTACGATTGCCGCTTTGCCGATTGCCGACATATCGGTGAAAAGGGCTGCCGTGTTTGCGCCGCTGTGGAAGAAGGAAAAATCGAAAAAACCCGTTACGACTCATATATAACAATTTATAATGAACTCAAGGACGTAAAGGCCTGGAATGTAAAGAAATAACCAAAAGACAGAACGAAGCTTATAAAGTTTCGCTCTGTCTTTTTTGTAACCCTTTTTGATGTGTTAAATATAATGTAATAGACGACAAAACAATCGAGGCGGTGGTTTTACGAAACGAAGAAAACAGGGTAAAAACGGTATGCTCATTGCAGCCTTTGGAGTGGGACTCCTTCTGGCGTTTTTTCTGCCACTCAGGTGGTTGGTCGTTATGCTTTCGGCCGCGGTAATAGTTCTGGGCCTATGCTGTGCAAAAAGTTGTTGTTAGGAGGCAATTTATGAAGGTTGTACTTGTAAAAAGTCCGAAAATACTCAGCGGATTTCTCAGAATGATTTTCAAGGTGAAAAAAGTCAATAATCAGTGATACATAAGATTGAGAGCCGAGTTTATCGGCTTTTTTCATATTTTGGGTCAAAGTCTAATATACTGTACTAAAACGAAAAAAGGAGAATAAATATGGACATCAGTTTTACCAAACATAAGATTGTTACAGAAGAGCCACCATTTTGTTTATCGGGAGAAATACCTGTTCAGTGCAGTATAAACAGTTCGGAAGGCGACCTGAAAAAGATTCTCAAGTGCAGCTCAGACCCACAGATTACTTCCAAATCGGTTTCGGGCAGAATTATAACTCTGGAAGGCACTCTCTCGGTACAGGTTATCTGTCTTGACTCTGATTGCGACCTTATCTGCCTTGAACATACAATTCCGTTTTCCAAAACCTTCGAAGGCGACTCCGAGCTTGACGGAGCAGAAATAACCGCAGATATTTCAGAGGAAAAGCTTTCGGCCACCCTGTCCTCCGATAGGCAGGTAACGGTAAGCGGAACAATAGATATAACAGTCTGCGTAAGAAAGCAAATCAGCCGCGAGGTAATCTGCGATATTGACTGTAAGGATATAGAACAGCTTAAAAACAAAGCACAGGTAACAACCCCTATGGGCAGGGGAGAAAGAAACCTTATTGTCGAGGAAGAAATATCCATAGGTAACGGTCAACCCTCGGTTGGCTGTCTGATAAGACACAGCGCCACCGCCGCCGTAGAAGAGGCCAAGATAATCGGCAATAAGGTGATGGTGAAGGGTAGCGTTAAGATTTATGTTTTGTACCTGCCCGAAGAGGGAACCCGTCCGCAAAACTTCGAAGAAAGCTTTCCCTTTAGTCAGCTTGTAGACGTAGAGGGCATAAATGATGCCTGCAAGTGCGACGCAACCGTTAAAATGCTCTTTTGCGATTTAACCCCCCAGGTGGGAACTGACGACGAGATAAGAAGCTTTTCGGTAGCGGCAAAGCTGGGTTTGTTGGTTAAAGCCTACTGCGATGACGAGCTTCCTATTGTGCTGGATGCCTATTCCACCAAGGATAGAATGAAGCCGATAAAAGAAGGCTTCGTGTTTAAAAGAATATGCGAAAATCTTAGGGATAGGTTTATCGCCAAAAAAGACCTCGAATTTTCCGACGGGGCCATCGGCTCTGTTATAGATATGTGGTGCGAAATCAAAAAATCTACCGTCAAGGCCGAAAAGCAGGGGTTTAAGGTTATGGGAACGGTGCTGGTAAATATTCTGGCATACGATTGCGACGGCATACCCGAGTGCTACGAAAAGCCTGTTGATTTCGAGTATACATATCACTCCGAAACACCCTTCGAAATGCCAGAAATCACATATTCGCTAACCATATCCCACGCATCCTATACAATCATCCGCGCAAACACGCTGGCAGTTGCCGTAGAACCGGAAATTTGCGCCACCCTCTACGACAGCAAAAAATACGAGCCGGTAACCGATATGGTAGAGGACCTTTCAGAAGAAATATCAGACCGCAAAAGCAGTATAGTTCTCTATTTTGCCGATGCGGGAGAAACTCTTTGGGATATCGCCCGCCGTTATAACAGCAGCGTGGAAGAAATCAAAACCCTTAACTCTGTTACCGAGGACGTTTTAAGTTTGCCTAAAAAATTTATAATTCCTACAAAATAAATATCCCCGTAAGAGAACTATGATTATAGATAAACGGCCTAAAAGTAATTTTGCGTCCTGATTTGTTAAAAGCCGTGGTAGCCCCAGCTACCACGGCTTTTCTTATACAACAAAAACCACGCAATACGAGTGTGCATAGAGTTTTACGGATAGCGTAGGGGAAGGGCTTGCTCCTCCCGCAACAAGCGGCGCTAATGGTACTTGCAATACGTCCTGCAGGCCGTGTAAACTTTAACTACACAGGAAACGTTCTATACAACGGCAAAACCTATAAGGTAGTAAAAGGAAAACTGGCATAAACAAAAATCCTCGAGTTTTTAAACTCGAGGATTTTTTAGCATAAATTCAAACCAAAGGTCTTACACTTCCAGTTTTGTCATACGCGCATAGTGGAAAATGTACTGCTGGGCAATTCCTGCAAAGGGGAGGGCACAAGAGGGAAGCTCACCGTCAAAGAGCTTGGCCATAGCCCTTTTTATCCATACGTCCTTCGGGAAGGCATCAATGTGGGAAAGCCCGAATAAAAGGGTGCAGTCGGCTACCTTTTCTCCCACACCGTATATCTTCATAAGAACAGCTCTGGCATCGTCCAGAGGCATATCGCGCAGACTTTCAAGGTTAATTTCACCGGATGCTACCTTTTTGGCCGCGTCCAGTATGTACTTGGCGCGAAATCCGCTGCGCAGTACCGCAAGCTCCTCAATGGACAGCTCCGCAATCCTCTGCGCAGGGGGAAAACTGCAAAACCCTTCCTTAATAGGGTCTCCGAAGTTTTCACACAGCCTTTCAACAATACCCTTAATACGAGGGATGTTGTTGTTTTGGGAGATTATAAAGGAGCACAGCGCCTCCCACGGGTCTTGCCGCAGGATTCTTATTCCGCCTGCAAACGAACCTGCAGTTTGAAGCAGTTTATTCTCAGAAAGCGTTTCGATTATCTCACCATAATTTCGGTCAAGGTCGAAATATTCCCGCCAAATTCCTTCAAAATCGGCAAGGGTAGTGTCGTAAAATATAACTTTGTCCTCGCGTTCTTCTATTTTAAGAAATCTGCCAAAGGCCACCCCTTGCCAGGCTCCATCCTCCGATTGTGCCCATCTAAAGGCTTGTCCGCAGTCAAGGGTCTCAGCGAGGGTGAAGTTAGAAATTTCACCTATATAAAGATGTCCGTTTTTCTCGGTTATTGTCATAAAAATCTCCCAATAAATTTACTAATTGAATTATATCATTTTTCTGGTATAATTACAATATACCATTTTTAGGAGAAACGCAATGAGAGAAGATATTTGCACAATACCTGTTACCGATGCCTTCGAGGAAAACGACGGGTGTCCCATATGCCGTATGCGCGAAACGGTGGAAAACCGAATTATAGAATATATTATGGGCGCCGCTATGATGGAGCCGGATATTCGCATTGAAACCAACCGTCTGGGCTTTTGTGAAAGACACCTTACTCAAATGACAAAGCGTAGAGGACGGCTTCAGCTTGCCCTTATGCTGGAAACCCACACAAAAGACCTTTATGATTCACTTTTTAAAGGCAATCTGCTTAAAACCAGATATAAAACTGCCGAAAAGGCCGAGGCCAGAAGGAAGTCCTGTTTTGTTTGCGAAAAGATAGATTGGGGCTTTGCCCGTATGCTCGACACCGTGTACAGAACCTTCGAAACCGACCGTGACTTCCGCGAAATGTTTGCAAAACAGGATATGTTCTGTCTCGAGCATTACGCTATGCTGGTATCGGGTTCGGCTAAAAAAGGTATGCGTCGCTACGGCTCCGAATTTGCCGAGCTTCTTGAGGATAAGGCAGGCAATTACCTGAAAACCCTTTCAGAGGACCTTAAAAAATACTGTTCTATGTATGATTATCGCAATTCGGGAGCCGATGCCGATTGGGGAAATTCTAAAGACTCTATTGAGCGAACCCTGGCCTTCCTTACCGGCACTATGGAATAGACTGTATATATTTTCAAATATTTGTCAAAAATAACACCGTAAAGAAAGTTAAAGAGGTGTTATTATGGTCAGAGGTGTAAACCGTCAAATAATTGAAATCAACGATACAGGCAATAAATATTTTGAAAAAGCTCTGCTCTTTGTAGCGCCGGGCAGAAGCGAAGAAAGCGAATCAAAGCTGAACTTCGAAGCAAGGGAGTATCTTCTATCCCTCTCGGGCGACAATAAAGGAACCGAAAGCCTTCGACAGCACCACAGAAAAAAATCACTAAAACGCAGGCTGATTCTGGGCGTCGTGGCCGTTACTCTTTGCACCGGCCTGGTTTTATTACTTTTTAATATTCTGTAAACCTTTTGCAAGCAGAGTGTAATCTGCTTGCAATTTTTTCTTTAATATTATATAATTTATAAACAAGTATACATAAAGGTGGATTTTAATGACGAATCTCAATTTAGGCTTAAATATTTTGGGAAAATATATTGTTTGCATAGTTATGTGCTTTTTCATAACCTTTTCCTTTATTGCAATATTTTCAATGCTCACCCTCGATATGGTAGGCTACGAGGCCGCCGTTTTCGAAAAAGAGGAAGATACAGAACCGAAGGAGCAGTATATACACTATTACAGCGATGGTGAGGATGCTAAAAAAGCCGAATACGAGGATAAGGGTTGGATTGTGGTCACTCGCGAGTTTGCGGGCGAATTTGCAGGCTCGCCTTACATAGTCTGTCACATTGTTGCCCAAACCGTGTCGCTGATAATCTTCATAATGGTTGTACCTCACACCCTTTATAAGCAGGGTAGGGTAGATGCCAACGCAGTGTCCTGCTCGCGTATGACAGAGGACAAGCTTCGCGGCCTTAAGGCAGGCCTTGTTCCTTCCGTGTTAAGTCTTGCTTCATGGGTGGCTCTGTTGCTGGCTAAGCTTGGAATATTCCCCGTAGGCCTTCAGGTATACAGCTTTGCAAATTATCATATGTTCGGCTACCAAAAGCTTATTTTCGGCAACGTTACAACCGCTGCCAACATTGGAACCGCGGGCATAATTCTCGCCCTTGTTCCCACACTGCTTATTCTCGTTTCCTGCACTTTAACCTATCTTATGGGTTATAAGGACATCAACCTCTACGAAAAAGCAGTATACAAAAAATAACCGTTAAAGGATGAAATTATGGGTTTCGGAGGATTCTTCAATTACGAAAAGCCCGGTCCGGGCATTAAAAAGGACGGCCCCCAGAAAAAAGGGTTCTTTGTTTTCTTTGAAATTTGGTTTCGAAATTTCTGGAAGCTTATAACAGTCAACTTTATGTATTCGCTCTTTACGGTGTTGCTCATACCGTCTGGCCTCGGCGCCGCAGGAATGACCAACGTTGCCCGTAACCTCGCCAGAGATAAGCATTCCTTCGGCATTTCCGACTTTTTTGAGACTATCGGAAAAAACTGGAAACAGGCACTTCCCGCAGGAATAATCAATACTGTGGTAACCCTGCTTTTGGGCTTCGCCATATATTTCTATATTTTCGGAAACGATATCTGGTCTATACTGGGCTTCGGTTTTTCGGTGGCGCTTTATATAACCTTCTCGTTTATGAAGTACCACGTCTGGCTTCTTATAATTACCTTTAAAGACCTCAGTCTTAAAAACGTTTACAAAAACAGTTTTCTCTTTGTGTTTTTAAACTTTAAGGCCAACCTGCTTATAGGAATAACAGAACTTTTAATAACCGTCGGCCTTATCCTGCTGTTTTTTGTTCCTTATTATATCGTATGGTCAATATCTATCTTCCTTGCGATATTCATCCTTCCCGGCTTTGTAAATCTTATGATACAAACCCTTATTTTCCCCAAGGTCAAAAAGTATATGATTGACCCCTATTACGAGGAACATCCCGGCGAGGATATCGAGCAGAGAAGAAACCTCGGTCTTGAAATAGAAGAGGAAGAAAAATCCGTATTCGAAGACAACACCACAAACCCTGAGGAAACCGAAGAATAAAAACAAACTTTAAGTGAAATGAGTCCCAAAAGTGTTTAAGTTTGGGGCGCATTTCACTTTTTTGTTGTAGGTTTTTGTCGAAATTTGCGATGAAAAATATTTTCTTTTTATAATAACGCAACATATTATTATGAGAAAAATTTGCAAGGCGATATTGTTGCTATACTTGACGCAAACGGTAATACTGTAGTAGAATATACCTATGATATTTGGGGTAAATTAGCAAGTATAACAGGTACTTTGGCTGATACCATTGGTACAATTAACCCACTTCGTTATAGAGGATATTACTACGATACTGAAACAAACCTTTACTATCTACAAAGCAGATATTACTCTCCCGATTTAATGAGATTTATTTCTCAGGATGATGTAAAGCATTCTAACGAGCAAGGTCAACCTATAGGTAGCAATTTGTATGCGTATTGCTTGAATAATCCTACCAATAAAAAAGACCCCTCTGGGGAAATAGCTATTTCGACATGCATACTTATAGGGTCAATAGTTGTAGGTGTATTAGCTTTTGGTCATACCGCTGCCGTCAGTTATAAATATACCGGAAAAATCGATTGGTCATCGGCGATTTTAAATGGCTTGTCTTGGTTTTCGCTCGCATACTCTTATGGAACAACAGCATATGGTATATATTTAAATTATTGTGATTATAAAGGATTAACTCCAACTACAGAAGTTAATTTTAACAAAACACAAACTTCCTTACAAAAATGCGCAAATTCTGTTCAGAGTAGCACTAAAGGGCATGTTTCTGGAACAAAACAACATACCGCTTTTGCGAAAAAAGTAAATACACTCAAGAACAAGAATTTAAAAACTGAAGTTTCTTATAAAAATGGAAAAGTGGTTAAATATGGAACTAAAGGCTCTGTTAGACTAGATGTAGTTGAGTATGATAAAAAAGGTAGGATTGTATCAGTTTATGATTTAAAAACTGGCAACGCTAAATTATCCCAAAAACAAATAAAGAACATTCAAAAGCACCTACCAAGAAAAGATGTAATTATTACGGAGATAAAACCGCAAAAAAGGAAATGAATAAAAAATGAAAACATCTAAAAAGATAATAAAAGAAGAACTTAAAAAATTTTGCATAACTAATGATTTATTGTTATGTAATACAAATGAAATAATTTGTTACAAAAATGAGCATTTCTTATTTTATATTGTTTGCGATTTTAAACCGACATACTGTGATATAGGGATATACTTTACTCCATTGTTTATATCCCAAGAAGAATTAACATTAACATTCGGAAACACCCTGATACATCTAACTGGACAAACAGATTTAGAGATAACATATTCCTTAAAAGAAACAACTATAATTAATAAATTAAATAAAAACTTTAAAATTGCACTAAATAAACTCAAAAAATGGTCCGATATAATTACTCCTAGTTTTATCGTGCAAAATATAGGTAGTAAAAAGTACAACGATATTTTTTACACAGAAGACTTATGGAAATTGGAATTATTAGGATATTGTTATGGAATACAGGGTTATACGTTAGAAGCAACCTCTGCTTTTTTAAAATTGATTGCAGATTTTTCAAGTAGAGAGCTTGAAGAATGGGAAATGTTTAAACTTGACGAATGGGAGAATGCACTAAAAACAATAGAAACAAACCAGTTTGATAAATTTATTGAGCACAAGATTCAAGAGGCGGAAAAGAAACTATTGATTTAGGAGCTTATTTAATTTAAAAGACAAGAGAACGATTTTATGTTATATTAAAATCGTTCTCTGCCTACCGCCTACGATTCGGAACACAAGGGGACGGTTCTCTTGTGTTGACAAAAACGGAGTTGGTGTGGTATAATTTTCTTGGGTGATAATTATGCCGAGGCGAGCTCGTAAATTAAGTGAAAGTGGAATATACCATATAATGCTTCGTGGTATTAACCAACAAGTCATTTTTGAGAGTGAAGAGGATAAAGAGAAATTCCTGCAAACACTAAATCGTTATAAGGCAATAAGCGAGTATAAAGTATTTGCTTATTGCCTTATGTCTAATCATATCCATTTATTACTGAAGGTGGAAAAAGAAAATTTAGATTTAATTTTAAAACGTATTGCAGGAAGCTATGTTTACTGGTATAATTGGAAATATAAAAGAACGGGACATTTGTTTCAAGACCGTTTTAAAAGTGAACCGGTAGAGGATGATAGTTGTTTTTTCACCGTTTTAAGGTATATACATCAAAATCCGGTCAAAGGTGGACTTTGTAAAGAAGCAGCTGATTACAAATATAGTAGTTATAACGAATATCTAACCAAACCCGATTTGGCAGATACTGATTTCTGTTATGATATTATTGATAAAGAACAATTTGTTAATTTTCATAATGAATTAAATAACGATAATTGTTTAGACATCGAAGAAAATAATTTTAGATTGACCGACGAAGAAGCAAAAAATATCATTCAAAAAATTAGTAAATGCAAAACAATCACCGATTTTCAAAATTTAGATATTAAAAAACGTGACGAATGTTTAAAACGTTGCCGCGAAAAAGGTTTGTCGATACGACAGTTAAGCAGACTGACGGGGATAAGTTTCAACGTTGTGAGAAAATTTTAGCAAACACAAGAGAACCGTCCCCTTGTGTTATTTTACCCATTTTGTTAAAGGCTTAAGAAAGGTGAATGAGATGATAGTAGTTAAAAAGTTTGATGATGCTTTTCATGTAGAAAGATTTAAGAAAAACATTGTTTCAAACACCAACTACTTCAAACCGTTCTTAACCCCAAGCAATAAAGGTGTATATGCAAAGATAATTGGTAAAAATATATTAGATATTAAAAATGTCGACGAAATGCCAAACCGTGGAGGACCTGTATATTTGCACTTTTATGGCACGATCTTTCGACTGTTTAGAAAGCATTATTTATTTGGTTTTGTTATTCCAGAAATACTTTATACGTTATTCACGGTCTTCGTGATTTTTATTAGTGAAGAATACTTGTTCTTTAAGATTATAGCGTTATTTATTTGGATGTTTGTTTATATCAAAAGCATGAAAGCGGCTCAAGACATTCACCAAAAAATCGATAACTGGTTTTCTTCAAGATAACATCAATCAAGATAAAGACAGGGACTGTTCACAGACAGTCCCTTTAAACTTATTGCGGCAAAAAAACAAAAACTATTGCATAAATCTTTACAT
>JAXJWR010000056.1:0-5959 GCA_036307905.1 Acutalibacteraceae bacterium | reverse complement strand
TGCAGTTGCACTTGCTAAAAACGGGCTTGACGTTCCTTTCTTTTTTAACAGAAAAGAAGAGAAAGACCACGGTGAAGGCGGAGTTTTCGTAGGCTATAAGCCCCAGGAAGGCGAAGAAATCGTTATCGTTGAGGATGTAATCACCGCAGGTACCGCTATCCGCGAGAGTATGGCCATACTTTCCGGTCTTAAGGGAACTAAGGTTGCCGCTACCTTTGTTATGGTAGATCGTAAGGAAAAGGGTAAAACCGATAAAAGCGCAATGGCTGAGGTTGGCGAAGAATATGGTTTCCCTGTATATTCGGTTGTTGACGTATACGATATCATCGAGTATCTTGAGGAAGACGAAGCCAACCGCGAAAATGTCGAGCGCATAAAGAAGTATCTTGAAGTAAATGGCGCAAAGGCCTAATTTCAGCCCGAAAGGACTTATATTATGAGAAGTTTAATTGATATTCTCGACCTTACAACAGCCGAAATAGACGAGTTGGTTGCTACCGCTAACGATATTATCGCCAATCCCGAAAAATACGCACATAAGTGCGCAGGTAAAAAGCTTGCCACGTTGTTTTTTGAGCCTTCCACCCGTACCCGCCTTTCTTTTGAGGCCGCAATGTACGAGCTTGGCGGAAACGTTCTCGGCTTTTCCGAAGCTGCAAGCTCGTCGTCTGCAAAGGGTGAAAGTGTTGCCGATACCGTAAAGGTGGTAGGATACTATGCCGATATTATCGCAATGCGCCACCCTAAAGAGGGTGCACCCCTCGTTGCTTCAATGAAAGCAGGTATACCCGTCATAAACGCAGGTGACGGCGGACATAACCACCCCACACAAACACTTACCGACCTTCTTACAATAAACCGCGAAAAGGGAAGATTTGACAATCTCACCGTGGGTTTCTGCGGTGACCTTAAATTCGGCAGAACAGTACACTCTCTTATTGGTGCTCTTTCCCGATACGAAAATGTTAAAATAGTACTTGTATCTCCCAAGGAGCTTACTATACCCGAATATATTAAAGAAGAGGTTTTGAAGGCTAAAAATATTGAGTTTGTGGAAACTGCCGACCTTGAAGAGGTAATGCCCACTCTCGACATCCTTTATATGACCCGTGTTCAGCGTGAACGCTTCTTTAATGAGCAGGATTATATCCGCCTTAAGGACAGCTATATTCTCACTCCCGAGAAGCTGGAGACTGCCAAGCCCGATATGTGCGTGCTTCATCCGCTGCCCCGCGTAAACGAAATTGCCGTCGCAGTTGACGACGACCCTCGTGCAAAGTATTTCGAGCAGGCCAGAAACGGAAAATATATCCGCATGGCTCTTATACTTAAACTTCTGGAGGTGGAATAAATGACAGTAAGTCCCATCGAAAACGGAATCGTTCTCGACCATATTACAGCAGGGAAGGGAATGGAGCTTTATAAGGCCCTTGGCCTTGACGAGCTGGATTGCCTTGTTGCTGTCATTAACAATGCCTTTAGCAAAAAGGTAAAGGGCAATAAAAAGGACATAATCAAGATTGATGCCGAAATCGACCTTAATCTTGATATAATAGGATATTTTGACCCGGGCATAACGGTCAATGTTATAAAAAACGGTGTCAACACCAAAATGTCCAAGATTGAAGCTCCCGAAAAAATCGAAGGTATCATCAAATGCAAAAATCCCCGATGCATTACCTCTGTTGAGCAGGAGCTTCCCAATATATTCAAGCTTACCGACCGCGAAAATATGGTTTACCGCTGTATTTACTGCGAATCTAAAGCTAAATAAATAGTTTTTAACCGAATGTAATCGAGCAGGTTACATTCGGTTATTTTTATTTAAATAAATAGTTGATTGCAATAAATTTTATTCTATGTTATAATGAATTTGCAACAAAATATACAAAAGGAGTTGTATTTATGTTCAAGAAAACCTTAGCACTATTTCTTGTAGTAGCAGTTCTTGCTCTATCATTGCCATTTTCTATGATAGCTTCTGCTGCAACTCTTCCAAGTGAGGTGGCTGACAAGGGTTTTACCGTTGGAAATACTCTGTTCGATACAGATTTTACATCGGCAACCTCAATGCCCGAAGGTTGGTCTATCCCCACAAATGCTGAACTAACAGGTTTTTCGGGTTGGGTTCCCAATAATTCTGTAAGTCACGAATTTACCGCAGATGGTCTTAAAATTACCTCAAGCGGTTGCGACGGAAACATTTTCTCACCCTATGTAAACACCGCAAACTATGTTTACGAGCTTACCCTAATTTCCACCGGTACCGGTTCTCACGGTAGCATTATAAATGTTAAAACAACAGGTGCTTCCCGTTTTGTGTCATATACTACGACAAGCGGTGAAAACCTTGCAGGTAAAGCTCATTATTTTAACAAATATCAGGGTAACGGTATCAGCGAGGGAACAAACCATATTCTTTCCGATTACGGCATCGCAACTCCCACAAACGGAACCGTTCTTACCTTTAAGAGCTATGTGTTCAAAGATACAGCATATTGCTATTTAAACGGTACATACCTGTTTTCTTACGAGGTTGAAGGAAATCAGGCTTCTCAGCGCCTTGGCGCATTTTTCTGCAACAATACAATCACCATAGTTTCTGCATCCGCAAAGGCTCTAAACGCTGTCGGCGGAAACGTATACGAAGAGGAAGTTGTCCTTCCCGATGGTTTTTCCGGTTATGAACTGGGCGAAACCCTTTTTGAAGGTTTTACCGATTATGACCTGGGCACGCTCCCCGAAGGCTGGGTTTCTGTAGCTGGCGGTACTCCCAACGGTAATAACGTTGGCTGGGGCGCAGATGGAAGCTCTCTCGGCGATATAGGAATTGTCGAAAACAACGGTGCAAAAATGCTTCACGTTGTATCCTACGGATGCGATACATATATTCTTGCTCCCTCTGTTGCAGCAGAAAACTATATCTATCAGGCTACCCTTATAAGTAACAGCAACAACTTTATCGGCATTACCAACAACTCCTGGGGCGACACTCCTGCCGACATTACAAGTGTTCAGTGGCTTGCTGTGGGCGAAAGCCAGAAGGAAGATCCGGATTATTGGAAATCCTATGGAGCCAATGGTCAAAACGCCGAAAGTATTTCCGATGCTGCGCTTAATATTCGTTACACCAAAGGCGCCCCAATTACATTAACTCTTATAAGTGCCAATGGTGTAAACTACTACTACATCAACAACAAACTTGTTGCTGCTGCAAACCAAAGCACCTCTAATGTAGATAAAGGCTCAGATCGTGTAGGATTTTACGGTTATCATGCTGATTTCTATGTTCAGTCTGCCGTAGTTAAAGCGCTTAATGCGGTTGAAAGCGATCTGCCAGAAGGCGTTGGAATGGCCGGGGAATCTTTATTCCTTTACGGTGACGTTATTTACGAAAATGACTTCGAAAACGAAACGGTTGGCACCCTTCCCGAAGGCTGGTCTGCAGGACTTCCTTATGGTTCAGGCAACAACGACACTCTCTTCGGTTGGGCAGCCAATGAATCTACAGGATCAACTCTTGTTGCCGGTATTGTTGAACATCCAACTTTAGGTAAAGTTGTTCAGTTTGGCGCCGGTGCTACCGATGCGTTTATGGCTTTGCCTTCAACGAATACGATGAACTATGTTTACGAGGCTACTGTCGTTGTAAATACTAACGGCAATTCTATTGGTCTTGCAAACAATTACTACGCTCCCACATACCAGGCAAGCGGCGTAATGTACACCAGCATTTATCCCAACAGCAGTGATAAGGCTCTGTATCAGTACAGAGGTTCCGGTACCGGTGACGAGTGGAATATCAGCTATAATCCCACTAATGGAGAAACGTTAAAACTTAAAATAGTTTCTCTCGACGGATATAACTATATTTACTATAACGGCATTAACACAGCAACTGCTGCATGGCGTGGTGGCGTCGGCGATACCGACCATCCCGGTTTCTATACCTATGCAGGAAATATGTATATTACCGACGTAAAAGTTACCGAAGTGCAAACAGCTAAAATGACCTTCGATAATATGAGCGTTAAGGTAAACAAAGACGAAACTGTTGATGCTGTTTACGAGTTTTCTTTCGATAAATCACAGGAAGTTTTCGTTAAAAATTTCGATGGCGACTATGCTTTCGACGAAAATTCTAAAATTAAACTTGGATATATCATTTCCGTTGGCACCGAAAACATTGCATCAACCCTTAAAGTAGAAGACGTAGAAGAGGTTCATTTCTTCAGCGACGAAGAAATCACCCAGAACGATGAGGTTTTAGTTGCAACAGTTGTAAATGGTGTGGCAAAAGAAGACTGGAACAAGTTCATAAACGTTCGTCCGGTAGTTGATTTTGACGGCGTTTATTCCTATGGTGACGGCAAGGCCTTCACGGTGGAAAATCTTGCAAACGGCGCATATATGAGCGCTTCCTCTGATGAAGAAAAAACTCTTATTAAAAATATGTTCGGTGAAAATTCTAACTTTGTTTTCTCTGCCGATGCAAAAGAGCTAACCTTCACCGTATTTGCCGATTTTCATTATAAGGCAGGAATGTATTCTTCCTCTATTTCCGACCTTAAATCTATTTTCAAGCGCGCTGAAGATTCGAACTCTGCGTTTGTTCTTTCCTCCGGAGATATGACCAACGATATGAAGGGTTCTCCCGAACTTGTAAATGCCTTCCTTGGTTATAAAACTGCAGATGGAAGAATCCTTAACGCGTATAACGTATACGGAAATCACGAGCTTGAGACTGCAGGAAACACCATGCAGATCGTTACTCCCACCCTCACCAATGACGCAAACGTTCATTGGGGTGATGGTACCGTTGGTCACGATCCCGAAGATCTTATGATCGGATATTATTACGTAGACGTTGACGGTTTCCGTCTCATCTGCGTTGACAACAGCAACGGCTACAACCCCAACCATTATAAGAACCCCGACGGTTCAATGGGTGAAGTTGTTGGTTGGGAGCATTATCTCCCCGGTTCCTATGGCGATACCAGCGCAGCAGATAATGCTAAGCGTGATTTCTATGAAGGCGTAGAAGCAAAGGCTAACACCAAAGGCGGCTCTCTTGGCGACGTACAGATGGCTTGGCTTGAAGAGGTTCTTCTCGATGCCGCAGATAATGGCCTGCACTGTATAATTAACGGCCATGCAGGTTATTCCGGACTTGGTTTCGGCGGTTTCTCTTCCGACGATGCTGAAGTTCGTGCCCTCTACAAAAAGGCTAACGAAGCAAGATCCGGAACGGTTGTTATGTCCATCAACGGTCATATTCATACTAATCATCAGGGCTGGAACGAAGGCGTATTCTATTTCGACGTTAACACCGTACGCAACAACTGGTGGCAAAAGCAGGGCTCTCAACATTACGGAGCAGAACATACCTATATGTTCGAAGAGTACGACGATCAGGGAAACCTCATCAAAATAACCGAAAAATCACTTTCAACTCTTTCAGCAGCTACCAACACTTGGTTCTCAGAAGATCCCCTCAGCGCGGTTGTAACTATTAACTCTGCAGGTGTTGTTACCATCGATGGAACAGAGTCTCGTTGGGCATACGGAATCGAGCCTCCGTCAGCAGTTAACGAAGGCACAGAATGTCGCATAACTTCAGGTGTGTTCTGGAATTGCGGACTTTACGGCCACATCGAAACATATAGCGAAACTGGTGAAGGACATACAGTAGCATGTAAAACCGCCGGTTGCGACTATAAAGGAAAATTTGTTACGGATCACAACTACGACGGTAACTGCGACGGTGATTGTAACGATTGCGGAGCAGTTCGAGATGTTACAGGACACGAATACGATAACGATGCCGACACTACCTGTAATAAATGCGGAGCAGTAACCTACCCCGGCGGAAACACCCTTGTACAGGAGGGCGGAATCTGGTATCACGTAATCAACCGCGAAAAGGTTACAGATACTGCTCTTGTTAAGTACAATAACG
>JAXJWR010000055.1:0-12417 GCA_036307905.1 Acutalibacteraceae bacterium | reverse complement strand
GAATGCTCCGCAGCTGGATAGAACAGCCACTTCTCGACCTTTTCGGAATTGACGAGCGTCTTAATGCGGTGGAAGAGCTTTGCGGCGATACCATTCTTCGCGGCGAGCTTATGGAGTATCTTTCGGGTATTCGCGATTTAGAGCGACTCCTCACCCGAATCGTATACAGAACCGCCAACGCCAAGGATCTCAACACGGTTGCCGACACCTGCGGTCGACTGCCCTACATAAAGGAGGCCCTTTCAGGGGTTCGCTCCAAACTGCTTTTAAAGCTTCAGGGTGACCTGGACCCTCTTACCGATATTTACGAGCTTATTAAATCGGCTATCGACGATAATCCCCCCGCCATCGTCCGCGAGGGCGGAATGTTCAGAAAAGGCTTTAATGCCGAGCTGGACGAGCTTATCTATATAATCGAAAACGGCACAAACATTGTTGCCGAAATCGAAGCAAGGGAAAAGGAGCGCACGGGAATAAAGAATCTTCGCGTACGCTTTAACAAGGTTTTCGGCTACTATATCGAGGTTACAAACTCTTATAAGGAGCTTGTCCCCGAAGATTATATCCGTAAACAGACCCTTACAAACTGCGAACGCTTTATAACCGAAGAACTCAAAAATTTAGAGTCTAAAATCATCGGCGCTAAGGACCGCCGCGAGCAACTGGAATACGAGATGTTCGATGAAATGCTCACTGCCCTGGCAGGCCAGCTTAAACGCTTCCAGACTTCGGCCGAGGTAATCGCCCTTATCGACACACTCTGCTCCCTGGCCGAAACTGCGGTTCGCAACGACTACGTGCGTCCCCGCCTCAACACCGAGGGTATCATAAACATCCGTGCAGGCCGCCATCCCGTTGTTGAGCAGATGATAAAAACCCCCTTCGTGTCCAACGATACCTATCTCGATTTAAAGGACGACCGCTGTGCCGTTATAACAGGCCCCAATATGGCTGGTAAATCCACCTATATGCGTCAGGTGGCTCTTATAACCCTTATGGCCCAGATAGGCTCCTTCGTCCCTGCCGAATCTGCAAACATCGGCATTGTGGATGCCGTGTTCACCCGCGTAGGTGCCTCCGACGACCTGGCTTCGGGCCAGTCAACCTTTATGGTTGAAATGAGTGAGGTTGCTTCAATCCTTAAAAACGCTACGTCAAGAAGCCTTCTTATTCTCGACGAAATAGGCCGAGGAACCTCCACCTTTGACGGAATGTCCATAGCCCGTGCCGTTCTTGAGTTCGTTGCCGACAAGCGTAAACTTGGTGCCAAAACCCTTTTCGCCACCCACTATCACGAGCTTACCGAAATGGAAAACGAGCTTAAGGGCATCCGCAACTATAATATCGCCGTAAAGAAGAGGGGAGACGACATTACCTTCCTTCGCAGAATAGTCCGCGGCGGTGCCGACGAAAGCTACGGTATCGAGGTTGCAAAGCTGGCAGGAATCCCCGACAGAGTAATAAACCGAGCTAAAGAAATCCTGCAAAAGACCCTGGAAGAAGGAGTCACCGTAACCAAAACCGTACAGGTAGACGATATGCAGATGCCTTTAACCTTCGGGGCAAGCGAAGAAATAATCGACGACCTTAAAACCCTGGATGTAAATGTTCTTACCCCCATTGAGTGTATGAGCATTCTGTCCGACCTTTCCAAAAAAGCCAAAGAACTTTAAAAGGAGATGAATTTATGGCAGATATCCGACTTTTACCAAAAGAAATAGCAGAGCTTATCGCCGCAGGCGAGGTTGTAGAACGTCCGGCCTCTGTCATAAAGGAGCTGGTAGAAAATTCCATAGATGCCGGCGCAACCAAAATTACGGTTGAAATTCAGCGCGGCGGCATATCTTATATGCGTGTCACCGATAACGGCCACGGAATAAAGGCCGACCAGGTACCCACCGCATTTATGCGTCACGCCACCAGTAAGATTAAAAGCGAGGACGACCTTTTCAGAATAATGACTTTGGGCTTCCGCGGTGAAGCGTTGGCCTCTATCGGTGCCGTTGCAAGGGTAGAGGTGCTTACCAAAACCCAGGATAGCGAACAGGGTATTCGTTACGTTTTTGAAGGTGGTCAGGAAACCTCCTTCGACCTTGCAGGCTGTCCCGACGGCACCACCATAGTTGTACGCGATTTGTTTTATAACACCCCTGCCCGAATGAAGTTCCTTAAAAAAGATTCTTCCGAGGCTACTGCCGTAGCCGCTGTGCTGGATGCCATTGCTCTCTCCCATCCCGAGGTTTCGGTGCGCTTTATCAAGGATTCAAAATCCATGCTTTCCACCCCCGGCGACGGAAAGCTCGCCTCGGCAATATATTCGGTTTTAGGACGCGAGTTTTCATCGGGTCTTATCCCTGCCGAGGGCGAAACCAACGGTGTAAAGGTTGCGGGAATGATTTGCAAACCCATCTATTGCCGCCCCAGCCGTTCGGGTCAGTATTTCTTTTTAAACAGCCGTTTCATTCGCAGCGGTGTAATTGCCAAGGCGCTGGACCAAGCCTATAAGGATACCATTATGGTAGGCAAATTTCCTGCCTGCGTGCTTAATATCGAAATTCCCTTCGACAGGGTAGACGTAAACGTACACCCTGCCAAAACCGAGGTGCGCTTTTCCGACGAAAAGACCATTTTCGAAGCGGTATATTATGCGGTTAAAAATGCCCTCCTTCAAGGGGATAGCCGCCCTCAGCTGGAGCTTAAAACCAAGCCTCAGCCCACAAAGAAGCCCGAACCCTTCACCCGTATGACGGTGGACGAGTACAAAAACCTTGGTAAAACTCCAAAAAGAGAGGAACCCCCACAGGCCGAGCAGACCTACTTCATAGGCAAGCCTGCCGAGGTTAAAAGGGAAACTGTAACACCGGCTGTTACACCCACTCCCCCCGTACACAGACCCGCCGTATCCGCCTTCTCCGATTTTGGCCACTCCCTTATTGCGGATAAAGCTGCCGAAAAACCTGCACAAAGGGCAGAACAGCCGCCCCGTCAGCCGGTTATGCAGCAGATATTAAATGCCTTTTCGGATGACGATAACGGCTTCGAAAACACCGCATTTATGGAGGATAGCGAAATAGAGTTTCGTTACATAGGCGAGGTTTTCAGAACCTATCTTATAGTTCAGTACAAGGGCAGCATTTGGTTTATCGACAAACACGCCGCCCACGAGAGAATTCTCTACAATCAGCTTAAAAATGAAGGTGTAACCGAGGTGCAAACCCTTCTTGCTCCCGTTTCGGTAACCCTCTCCCGCGAAGAGTATCGTGCCGTCTGCGATAGTATCGACCTGCTGGCCAAAGCAGGCTTTGAGGTAGAGCCCTTCGGTACTGTATCGGTGCTTGTGCGCGCAGTTCCTGCCTGCCTTATCAAAAAGGATATTATGTTTTTAATTTGCGATATAGCAAACTCCCTTGTAAAAACAGGCAAGGCCGAAACCGAGATTCTCGACGACCTTTACCACAATATAGCCTGCAGAAGTGCCATAAAGGGCGGTAATCTTCAGTCCTCTACAGAAATGGAAGAATTCGCCAGAAGAATAATCACCACCGACGACATTATGTATTGTCCCCATGGCCGCCCCGTCGCCTTCGAACTTAAACGAAGCGAGCTGGAAAAGCAGTTCGGCCGCGCAAAATAGGTGATACAATGAATAAATTACCTGTAATAGTTGTTGTAGGCCCTACCGCTTCGGGAAAAACAGAATTGGCCGTAAGCCTTGCAAAGCGTGTAGGCGGTGAGGTAGTTTCCTTTGATTCTATGCAGATATATAGGGGAATGCATATCGCCTCTGCCGCCCCCGATGCCGAGGAAATGCAGGGGATAAAGCACCATCTTCTTGAATTCTTAAATCCCGACCAAAGCTTTTCGGTGGCCGATTTTGTAAAAAAAGCTAAAGAGGTCTGCATCGATATAGCAAATAGGGGAAAGGCCGTAATAATAGCAGGCGGAACGGGACTTTATATCAACTCTTTTATAGATAACGTCACCTTCAGCGAATCGGAGCAGGACCCCACGCTTCGCGCCCGCCTCAACGACGAATACGACCGTATCGGTGGCGAGGAAATGCTGAAAAAACTTTCCGAGTTCGACCCCGAATCTGCCCTTCGCCTTCATCCAAATAATAAAAAGCGTGTCATACGCGCATTTGAAATATACCTAACATCAGGTATAACGATGACCAAGCAGCTTGAAGAATCAAAAAACGAAGAATCACCTTATACACCTTATATGATAGGCCTTACCTACTCTGACCGCGAGCTGCTTTATAAAAGAATAGACCTGCGTGTCGATAAAATGCTGGAGGCAGGACTGCTGGCCGAGGCCGAAAATATGTACAAAAGCGGACACGGCGGAACAGGCTTGCAGGCCATAGGCCATAAGGAGTTTTTTCCCTATTTCAGCGGAGAAATTACCCTTTTGGAAGCTACCGAAGAACTAAAGCGTCAAACCAGAAGATATGCAAAGCGTCAGCTTACCTGGTTTCGCCGCGACGAGCGTATAAGCTGGATATACCGCGACAAAACGGAGGATACCCTGGCCTGCGCTCTTCAAATACTTGAAAGGAATGGTTATTTTGGAAAAACGTCACAGACTGATTAAGGCCTTAATACTTGTTTGTGTGCTTTTCTTTATTGCTTATCAGTACTATGTCGGCGTTTATGCCGCAATTTCCACCGAAGCGGCAAATCGGTTTGAATACACCGAAGGTACAGATGCCGTAGCCACCTTTATCCGTAATGAGGTAACAGTTTCCTCGAATCATAAGGGGACTACACATTTTCTTGTAGCTAACGGAGAAAAGGTAGCCAAGGATGGAACCATCGCCAACATCTACGAAAGCGATTCGGCTTCGGCCGCTGCTGCCCGTATTAAGGAAATTGACGAGCAGCTTAAGGTTATCGCCGAGATCGAAGGCTATAACGACTCTACCGCTGTCGATATAAATACCATAAACGAGCGCATCAGTCTTTATCTGAGCAGATTCGTTTATACAGCCCAGGACGGACGTTTTTCTGACGTGGGCGAAAGCGCCTCCAAACTGCTCACCCTCCTCACCCGAAAACAGGTAGCAACGGGAGAACAAAGTGACTTTGGCGCCCTCAAAACCTCGCTTAACAAGGAAAAAGAAACCCTTTCGGCCCAGATGGGAACCCCTAAAGGCAAAATCGTGTCGCAGGTGGCAGGCTTCTTCGTCTCCAATGCCGACGGCTACGAGGGAGTCCTTTCCATCGACCGACTGGACGAATTAACCCCCGAGGCATTAAACTCTGTTAAGGAAGAAACCGTCCCCGCAGACGTGGTGGGAAAAATCGTCTACGATTACGAATGGTATCTGGCCGTTCCTGTCTCTTTGGGCGAATCAATGCATTATAAGGCAGACCAAACGGTTACGGTTAAAACCGATATTGGCTCGGTGTCCCGCCTTACGGCCACCGTCAGCAAAATCAATATTTCCGACTCCGGCGACGATGCGGTGGTAATACTTCGCTGTAACGAAATGAACAGCGAGCTCGCCTCGGTAAGAACGGGGGCTGTAACCATCATAAACAGCGAATACAGCGGAATAAGGGTCAGCAGTAAGGCTCTTCGTGTCGTAGACGGAGTAACGGGTGTTTACGTTGTATCGGGACTTGAGGCTAAATTCGTAACGGTGGATATAATCTATTCTACCGACGATTATTCCATCTGTGCCCTCAATACCTCCGATTCCTCGAAACTTCGACTTTACGACAGAATAATCGTGAAAGGTAAAAATCTTTATGACGGAAAAATTATATACTGATATATTTGACCAAAACTACCGTGTTATCGAAGAAAATATAGCCCGCGCCGCAGAGGATTTTGGCAGAAGCAGGGAGGATATTATACTTCTTGCCGCAACTAAAACAGTATCGCCCGAAATCATCAATTATGCAATGGATAAGGGTGTAAAATATATAGGCGAAAACCGTGTGCAGGAGTTTCTCTCTAAGGAGGATAAACTTTCCCCTCTGGCTCACAGACATTTTATCGGCCACCTCCAGTCAAACAAGGCTAAGGATATTGTAGGCAGGGTAGAGATGATACAGTCGGTTCACTCGGTAAAACTGGCCTCTCTTATCGGAAAACTATCCCTCGAAAAGGGAATTGTCACCGACATTCTGCTGGAAGTAAATATCGGCAGGGAAGAAAATAAATCGGGTTTCTTAAAGGAAGAATTGGACGAGGCTGTCGAAAAAATATCCAAAATCGAGGGCGTAAAACTTAAAGGTCTTATGACAATTCCGCCCATATGCGAAAAAAATAGCGAAATCGTACCTTTTTTTGAGGAAATGTATAAACTGTTTATTGACAATAGCCTCAAAAAAATAGATAATGTTAGTATGGACTATCTGTCTATGGGTATGTCCTCCGATTATGCCGAAGCAATCCGCTCTGGCAGCAACCTGGTAAGAATCGGAACTTCACTTTTCGGAAAACGTAATTATTAAGATATATAAGGAGAATAAACTATGGCACTCAAAGACATTTTTAAAAATTTCGTAAGTCTTAACGAGGACGACCTGGAGGACGAGGTAGAGGAAACCACCGCAACCGAAGAACCCGAGGCACAGCCCAGGGTTAAAAGGGAGCCTGTAAGACGCTCTTCCGACAGAAGAAATGCTCCCTCAGCAAATACCGCCATGAAGGTGGTAATCGTTCGTCCCGAGGTTTTTGATGAGGTTGCAGGCATTGCCGATCATCTTGTACAGGGCAAAACCGTTGTGTTAAACCTCGAAACCGCAAATAAAGACATTTCCCGCAGAATAGTTGATTTTATGAGCGGCGCTGCCTATGCGCTTGGCTGCAAGCTTAAGAAAATCGCAAACAACACCTTCATTATAGTACCCTCCAATACCGATATTGCAGGGGAACTTATGCTTGACGATTTCGACGAGCAAAACTATTACCTCTAATGGATAGCGGACTGCTTGAGTCGCGAATAAAGGATGCCGTCCGCCTGTCTCACAACACCTCCCGCCCCAGATTTGTTGGATTTTTGCGTCCCGAAGAAATGGCGGTGGCAGAAGGTGTGGCAAAAAAGCTTTGTTGCCGATATTTCTTTTTCGGCGGATACGAAGGGGCCGAAAGGGCCTTTTTCGGCGTTTTCCCCGACTGGTGCGAAGATGTAGAGGCGCTTTATCCCATAAGGGCGCTGACCCTTTCCTTCCGTAAGGAAGACCTTCTTTCCCATCGCCACGTTCTTGGCACCCTTATGTCTATGGGAATAACCCGCGAATCGGTGGGCGATATCCTGATAGAGCAGGGAAGGGCGGTTGTATTTCTCTGCGAGGATATAGCCGAATACGTAAAAACGCAAACCGAAAAGGTTTCGGGAGTAGGAGTAACCGTAAGCGAAGGCTTTGCACCGCCTTTGCCGGGAATGTCAGGATTTAAAACTGTTTCCGAAACGGTTGCCTCCTCCAGGCTTGACTGTGTGGTGGCCGCCCTGGCAAAATGCTCCAGAAATACCGCACTTGAGCTTATAACCTCAAAAATGGTGGCACGAAACGGTATCTGCACCGAAAAGTCCACCCTAAACGTAAACAGCGGCGATACCTTAACCATCAGGGGAAAGGGAAAATTTAAAATAGAAAGCATTGACGGAAAAACAAAGAAAGACCGTCTTATATTGATTGCAAAAAAGTACATTTAATATTTAATGGGGGAAATTTTATGTTAAAAGCAAAGGACATCAGAGAAGCCGTATTCTCCACTTCTATGAGTGGATATAAAAAAGACGAGGTCGATGCTCTGCTCGACCGTATTCTTGCCGATTACGAGCAGTTCGATGCCGCCCTTGCCGCTCAGCAAAGCAAAATTGACGCTCTGGAGAAGGAGATTGCCGACAAGGACGTTTCTTTAAACAGCATTAACACCGTGCTTATAAGCGCACAAAAGCTGGCCGACAATATTGTAAACGAAGCTAAAAAGCAGGCCGAGGAAACCATCGAGGCCGCAAACGTAGAGGCCGAAAACATTAAGCTGCGCACTAAAAAGGCTCTCGAGGAAATTGATGCCGTTTTAACCGAACAGAAGAAAAATGCCCAGGCTCAGGTTGATATTATGTTGGCCGATGCCGCTCGCAAATCCGAGGGTATGATTCTTGCCGCTAAGGACAGCGTAACCCGTGAGCAGCTCCTTTTCGACAAGCTTAAAAGCGAGGTTGCCGAGTTTAAAAAGCAGATAAAGGACGCTTATAAAGACCATCTCGAAAGCCTTTCAAAACTTCCCGAAGAGGTTTCTTTAAATCCCGAGCTTGCCGCTTCTACCATTGAAGAAATCATAAACAACGAGCCTGACCTTCTGAAATTCATTGAAAAATCTCCCGTTGACGTGGTATCGGCAACACCTGCCCCTGCCGCAGAGGTTTACGAGGATGAAGCCGAGGACGAGGATGAGTTCGCAAGCGATGCAACCGTAGAGTTTACACCCCCCACCTCCGAGCCTAAAAACGAGGCCGACGAAGAAGACGAAGCAGGAGACGAGGATGAAGAAGCTCCCGCTCCCAAAAATGCAGCAGGCTTTGTTATTAAGTCGGTAGCCGGTGACGAGGATGACCAAGACGATGATAATGACGACAACGAAGACGATGACGATGCTCCCGCATTTTCAAAAGGCTTCTTTGCAAGACATAAATAATTCTTTAGGAGATAAGCATAATGGAACAGCAGGATTATAACAAAACATTAAACCTCCCGGTGACCGAATTCCCTATGAGAGCCGGTCTGCCCACCCGCGAGCCTGAGGCTCTGGCAAAATGGCAGGAAGAGGGAGTTTACGAGGAACTTTTAAAGCTTAACGAGGGCAAGCCCGAGTACATTCTTCACGACGGCCCTCCCTATGCCAACGGCATAATTCATATGGGAACCGCCCTTAATAAATCCCTTAAGGATTTCGTTATCCGTTACAAGAATATGACAGGCTTCAAAGCCCCCTTTGTACCCGGATACGATACCCACGGTCTTCCTACTGAGCTTAAGGCAAGAAAGGCCGCAGGAATGAAATCCAGCGAGCGCGTTTCCGCCCTTGAGCTTCGCAAGATGTGCCGCGAATTTGCAATAGGCTTTGCCGAGGACCAGCGCAAGCAGTTCGAACGTCTCGGCGTTTTAGGCGAATGGGATAACCCCTATTTAACCCTTAAAAACGAGTATGTTGCAAAGCAGGTCGAGGTGTTCGGCAAAATGGCCGACAAGGGTTACATCTACAAAGGACTTAAACCCGTATATTGGTGCTCCGACTGTCAAACAGCCCTTGCCGAAGCCGAAATCGAATATGCAGAGGATCCTTGCTATTCCATCTACGTTAAATTCCCCGTAAAGGAAGATAAGGGAATACTCACCGCAATGAAGGTAGACCCTGCAAAGACCTATTTTGTAATCTGGACTACCACAACCTGGACTCTGCCCGCTAACCTTGCAATCTGCGTAGGACCCGAGTATGAGTACAGCGTAATCAGCTGCGGTGATGAATATTACATTATGGCAAGCGAACTGGCTGAAGCCGCTATGGCCGCCGCCGAAAAGACCGACTTTGAGGTTGTAGGCAAGGTTAAGGGCGCAGAGCTTGAGTATATGGTTGCCCGTCATCCCTTCATCGACCGCGATTCCCTCATTATCGTTGGCGACCACGTAACCTTAGAGAGTGGTACAGGCTGCGTACATACCGCGCCCGGACACGGTGTTGACGACTTCGAGGTTTGCCGTAAATATAAGGAAATCGGTATGGTGGTACCCGTAGATAATAAGGGTGTCCTCACCGAAGAGGCAGGTATGTTTGCAGGCCTCCCCACCGAACAGGCTAATAAAAAGATTGCCGTATGGCTGGACGAAAACGGCTATCTCTTTGCCCTTAAAAAGATTATCCACCAGTATCCCCATTGCTGGAGATGTAAGAATCCCATCCTCTTCCGTGCTACCGAGCAGTGGTTCTGCTCTATTTCCGATTTTGCCGATAAGGCAGTTGAGGAAATCGAAAAGGTAAAATGGGTTCCCGAATGGGGCGAGGGCAGAATTACCGGAATGGTTCGCGACCGAAGCGACTGGTGTATCTCCCGTCAGCGTACCTGGGGTGTTCCCATTCCTATGTTCTACTGCGAGGATTGCGGAAAAGAATACATCACCAAGGACTCTATAAAGAAGATTGCCGACATCTTCAGAAAAGACGGAGCAGATGCTTGGTATGCCCTGGATGCTAAAGACCTTATGCCCGAGGGTGCCGTATGCTCTTGCGGATGCAACTCCTTCAAAAAGGAAACCGACATTATGGACGTTTGGTTCGACTCGGGTGTTTCCCATGCCGCAGTTCTTGACAATCGCGACTATTTAAGCAAACCTGCCGATCTTTATCTTGAAGGTGCCGACCAGTACCGCGGATGGTTCCAGTCCTCCCTTCTCACCTCGGTTGCTACCGACGGAATCGCTCCCTACAAAACCGTTGTTACCCACGGCTGGGTAGTTGACGGCGAGGGTAAGAAGATGTCGAAATCCCTCGGAAACACCATCATCCCCGACGACATCGTTAAGCAGTACGGTGCAGATATTCTCCGTCTGTGGGTTGCTTCCTCTGACTATCATGCCGATATCCGCGTTTCTCAGGATATCTTAAAGCAG
Organism: Acutalibacteraceae bacterium; assembly: GCA_036307905.1. GTDB lineage: Bacteria > Bacillota > Clostridia > Oscillospirales > Acutalibacteraceae > SFWF01. The sequence goes on along the minus strand of JAXJWR010000055.1, from coordinate 1,789 downwards.
CTTTCCGAAATATACAGAAAGATAAGAAATACCGCCCGCTTCATTCTGGGCAACATTTCCGATTTCGACCCCAATAAGGATATGGTGGCAAACGACCGTCTTGAGGAAATCGACCACTTTGCCCTTATGCGTCTTGACCAGGTGGTTGCCGCCTGCCGCGAGGCCTACGAAAACTTTGAATATCACATTATTTTCCACGCCATCCATAACTTCTGCGTTATTGATATGTCCAACTTCTATCTTGATGTTCTCAAGGACAGACTTTACGTAGAGGCTAAGGACAGCGAAACCCGTCGTGCCGCACAGACCGCAATGTATCAGATTCTCGATACACTTGCCCGTCTTGTTGCTCCCATTCTTGCCTTCACCGCCGACGAAATCTGGCAGTTTATGCCCCACACCGCCGACTGTGATCCCCGTCACGTTGTATATAACGAAATTCCCAAAGCAAAGGGCGAATACGATGAAGAGTTTATGGCTCGCTGGGAAAGAATTCACGAGATGCGCGACGACGTTAAGAAGGCTCTCGAAATTGCCAGAAGCGAAAAGGTTATCGGTGCCTCTCTTGATGCAAAGGTTACCCTCTATGCCGAGGGCGAGCTTTACGATTTCGCAAGCTCTGTAAAAGATATTCTCCCCACCGTGTTTATGGTTTCGGATTTCGAGCTTAAAGAGGGTAAGGGCGGAGCCTTTACCGGCGACGTCGAGAATATGAGCGTTACCGCCGCCCATGCCGAGGGTGAAAAGTGTGCCCGTTGCTGGTCCTTCGGTAACACCGTTGGTAGCGATGCCGACCATCCCACCGTCTGCGCACGCTGTGCAAAGGTCGTTAAAACCATCGACTTCGCAGACTAATTAAAATTTCTAACAGGAGGAAGCAGTTTGTCATATATTATTGCCACAGCAGTGGCCGTCCTGATGCTTGGACTGGACCAACTGACAAAATATATAGTTTCTGCCAATATGGGACTGGGACAAACCATCGGTTTTATCGACGGCTTCCTTGATTTTACCTATATCCATAACGAGGGCGGTGCCTGGGGTGTGCTGGAGGGATACCGTTGGGTGCTTCTTGGCGTTACCGCCGTCGTTATGCTACTGCTTGTTTTTCTCATTATAAAAATAGGTCGAAAAAGTAAGCTGTTCTTCTGGGCAGGCGCACTTATAATTTCGGGGGGCCTCGGTAATATGATCGACCGCATCTTTAACGGTGGTAAGGTGGTCGACTTCCTTCATGCTACCTTTATAAACTTTCCCATATTCAACGTGGCCGATTGTGCCGTAGTAATAGGCGCAGGCCTGCTGATGCTTTATTTCGTGCTGGATACCATTCGCGAAAGTAAAGAAAAATCGCTTAAAGAAAGCATCCCGGAGGATGCGAGGGAATAATGGACAAAATAGAGTTTGTGTGTGAAAAAACCGCCGACCGTCTGGATGCCCTCGTGGCCGAAAACACCGATATTTCCCGTTCCCGCGCCGTGAAGCTTATCGAATCGGGTAATATAACGGTAAACGGCAATACCGCTAATAAAAAAGCTGCGGTAAAGGTAGGGGACAGGGTAGAAATATCCCTTCCCGATGCCGTTCCTCTCGATGCCGTGGCGGAGGATATTCCGCTGGACATCATCTACGAGGACAGTGACCTTTTAGTAGTAAATAAACCTAAAGGAATGGTGGTTCATCCCGCCGCAGGAAATCTTGACGGAACCTTGGTAAATGCCCTTTTGGCCCATTGCGGCGATTCTCTTTCGGGCATAAACGGGATAATGCGTCCGGGCATACTTCACCG
>JAXJWR010000054.1:0-2990 GCA_036307905.1 Acutalibacteraceae bacterium | reverse complement strand
GTTCGACCTCGTCATGCTTAGGCAAAAGACTTACGGTTTTTATGTAGAGTAGACGGGATGCCATTTCGAGAAACTCGCTGGCAATGTCCATTTCGTTTTCTTTCATCAGGTTTATCTGCTGAAGGTACTGTTCTACAAGAACCGAAATTTTGATATCGTAAATATTAAGTTTGTTTCGGGCAATCAGCTGAAGAAGAAGGTCGAGGGGACCCTCGAATTCTTCGGTTTTGTAAAGAAAAGGATTATCCATAAATCACCGATCAAATAAATAATGTGAAGGGCCAGGCTGTAATGGTATCGAACAGATTTAAAAAGAAGTTGACTGCAATTGAAATCGGGCCATCCAAGACGCCTACAACAATCATAATAATGAGGAAAATATAAAGATACTGCTCATACTGCATTACTTTATAATAAAGTCTGTCCGGCAGTACTGCGGCGAGCACCTTAGACCCGTCAAGGGGAGGGATTGGAATAAGGTTAAATATCGCCAGGCTTATATTGATATACGCAATGTACCAAAAGAACTGGTAGACATAAAAGAACAATACAAGCTGTGCGGTATAAGCAATAAAGACAAAAAGATTGGACAAAAACAAACATATAAAAGCAACAACCAAATTGGCAACAGGACCTGCAAATGCCGTTATTGCCATTCCTGTTTTAGGATTATTAAATGAATTTGCATTGACCTGTACGGGTTTAGCCCAACCAAAGCCGACAAGTATAATCGCCAAGGCTCCCACGTAGTCAATATGAGCGAGAGGATTTAATGTGAGACGTCCTGCGTAACGCTGATAGTTATCGCCAAGCTTATATGCAGAGTATGCGTGGGCAAATTCATGAACAGGCATTGTTAAAAATATTACGGTAAGGGCCGACAGAATGTAAATAATTACGTCGGTCATTGTGTAAGAACCGCCAGCTATTAAATCTAAAAGCAATTTAAAAACTCCTTAAAAGCAAAAATTAACCCATTTTTATGCTATTTTACATTATACACAATGTTTTCTTAAAATACAAGAAAAATCAGGGAAAATCCCTGATTTATTTTATATATCTGTTATTAGCGTATCCAACCGTTCCTTGATACTCAATAAGCGACCATTCACCGTTATTATAATACACCGAAATTACACTTCTGTTAGGTATAGAGCCTATAACTGCACTGTTTATATCGGGACGCTGGCGAATATTAAGATTTGAGCCAAACATTGTAGAAACCGTTGCCGTAGTTACGTTTTGATTTGGTATATTAAACGGTATATCAAAGTAGTCGGTAAGCGACAGTACCATATTTTTTGCAATTTCATCTATGTTGTTGCGTATCCACTCGGCATCTTCCGCATTATCGTGATAAGCAACCTCAGCAAGAACTGCCGGAGCTCTCGTCCTGACTACCTCAGCCAGAGTTGTAGTAGGTACTGTTTTTACCCTATCGGGCAATGGATAGATTAACTTGAAATTATTAGCAAATATTTCGGCAGCACGTTGACCTGAAGAACTGCGTGGGTAGTAATAAAATTCTGCCCCGCGAACATTACCGTTTCCGCTACCGGAGGCATTTGAATGAAGCGCCAAATGGAAATCATAGTTGCCGCTGTTAGAAGCCCGAACAGATGAAGATGCCGTCATATCGGGTGTGTTTCGCACATAAGAAATTCCAGAAACATTAAGATAAGGAATCATAGCATCTGCAACAAGATTCATATATTCTTCTTCGTTGCCGCCACCGGTATACGGATTAAACTCCTGCGTAGACGGACTTAAATATATAGTTGGAATAAAAATCACCCTCTCAGTGCCAGTATATGACACTGAAGGGTGATATGACATTTATTTCGCCAGCGAAAATTCTATCGCTGCATCTTTTACCACAGACGAAAACCAACAAAATAGCACTTCGCCCAGTTCCTGGTAAATAGGGTCGCCATCATGAGAACATAGCATTGCAAAGGTTTGTCCCATTCTGCGCTCGACCTCGCTACCTCTTCTGTAAGCGAGATAGTAAAAGGTAAATGCGCCTGTATCTGAAGTGTATTCATATATATCTTTATATTTCTTCTTAACCGTATCCAGAAAGCTTTTTTGTGCTATTCCGGCCACGGCATCGCTTAAAAGCTCGGTTTCAAAAACGGCTGTTACTGTGAAGGAAAGAAGAAGTATGCGCTGAACAAACATACCTACGTCGGCATCCTCAACGGCATCTGAATATGCATTTGAGGCTTCAGAAAACTTGTCGGCAACGTATGATCCCAGTTTTTTAGCGGCTTCAACCTGTACTTCGGGCAAAAGATCTGCCGAAGTTGCGCTTAAACTGTTTCTTTTAATAGAATCTGACGGTCGATTACCGGCGATTTTTATGTCTTTATCGTCGAACATATCATTCACTCATTTCGCTTTTGAATTTCATAAGAGCTTTTGCCAGCTGGTCGGGACAGGAGGTTGATTTGCAGCCACATTTGATGCCGTCCAGCTTATTTATAACCTCGGATATTTCCATACCCTCACAAAGAGATGAAATCCCCTTAAGGTTACCGTTACATCCGCCATAAAAACGGACGTTTGACAGGATATTATCGTTAACTTCAAACTCAATCTTCACCGAGCAAGTCCCACTAGTTTTATATGAATAAGTCATTTAAAATATACCTTTATTTATACTTGAATTTATTGCTTCTTACGGGGTGACGAAGCTTGCGCAGAGCCTTAGCTTCAATCTGACGAATACGCTCACGGGTGACGTTAAACTCGCTTCCGACCTCTTCAAGAGTGTGACATCTTCCGTCGTAAAGGCCAAAGCGAAGACGGATAACAGCCTCCTCACGAGGTGTAAGGGTTTTAAGAACAGCGTCTATATCCTCGTTGGTAATGGTTTTAAGAGCGGCTTCATCGGGAGCAAGAGCATCGTCGTCCTTAATAAAGTCCATAAGACGGGAATCCTCCTCGGGACCGATGGGAGTTTCCATAGAAACAGGCTCCTGAGCCAC
>JAXJWR010000053.1:0-1989 GCA_036307905.1 Acutalibacteraceae bacterium | reverse complement strand
GTATGCGGTAAGGAGATTAACCAGCAATCCACCGACCAGATTGTGGACAAGGTTATGATGCTTGAAGGTGGTACTAAAATTCAAATTTTAGCGCCTATTGTTAAAGGTAGAAAGGGCGAACACACCAAGGAGCTTCAGTCGGCTCGAAAATCCGGTTTTTCCCGTGTTCGCATAGACGGAAATGTTTATGACCTTTCAGAAGAAATAAAAATCGAAAAGAATAAAAAACACTTTATTGAAATAATAGTCGACCGTCTGGTTATCAAGGAAGAAATCAGAAGCCGCCTTTCCGATAGCGTAGAAACTGCCGCATCGCTTTCCGACGGCATTATTCACGTGGACGTAATCGGTGGGGAAGAGCTTCGTTTTTCCCAGTCATATGCCTGTGAGGAGCACGGCATCAGTATGCCCGAGCTTACTCCGGCTATGTTTTCCTTTAATTCACCCTTTGGTGCTTGTCCCACCTGCAGCGGTTTGGGCATTTTTATGAAAATCGACGAAAGGCTTATTATTGCCGATGAGGATAAATCGCTGGTGGATGGTGCTATTCACGCATCGGGTTGGGGCGTAAACTCTTGGTTTGCACCTAATTCGGGTACGATAGCTACCATGTACTACGAAGGTCTTGCAGAACATTATGGTTTTGATATACACACCCCCTTTAAAGACCTGACTGACGAGCAGAGAAATGCTGTGCTTTATGGTACGGGTGATACAAAAATCAAACTAAAACGCAATGCCGAGTGGGGCGGTGGAACCTACTATGCCGCCTTTGAAGGTGTTGTAAACAATCTTGAACGCCGTTACAAGGAAACTAAAAGCGACTGGGCAAGGTCGGAAATAGAAGGCTATATGAACGAATGTAACTGTCCCGACTGTAAGGGTGCTCGCCTTCGCCCAGAATCCTTGGCCGTTACAGTAGGCGGAAAGAGCATAAAAGAGCTTTGCGACCTTTCTATTGTTGAGGAGCTGGAGCATTTTAGCAACATCTCTCTCGGAATCAGACAGGAGCAGATTGCAAAACCCATTCTAAAAGAGGTAAAAGCCCGTCTTAACTTCCTTAAAAACGTTGGTCTTGATTATCTGTCACTTTCCCGCAGTGCGGGAACACTTTCGGGCGGAGAAAGTCAGCGAATCCGCCTTGCCACCCAGATGGGCTCTGCTCTGACTGGAGTACTTTATATATTGGACGAGCCCAGCATCGGTCTGCACCAGCGTGACAACGAAAAGCTGATTGCAACCCTAAAGCATCTTCGCGATTTGGGTAATACCCTCATTGTTGTGGAGCACGACGAAGACACTATGAGAGCTTCAGATTATATCGTTGACATTGGCCCCGGTGCAGGTATACACGGCGGCGAAATCGTGTTCGGCGGAACTCTTGAGGAGCTTGAAAACTGTAAATCTTCCATAACATCAGATTACCTTACAGGCCGTAAGAAAATAGAAGTACCTTCTGTAAGACGTGAAGGAAACGGCAAATTTTTAACCGTTAAGGGTGCTTCCGAAAATAACCTTAAAAATATAAATGTAAAAATACCACTTGGTAAATTTGTAAGCGTTACAGGTGTTTCGGGTTCGGGTAAATCTTCTCTTGTTAACGAGGTTATCTATAAGCATCTTGCCGCCAAGCTTAACAGGGCAAAAACCTTTCCCGGAAAATTTGCTTCTATGGAAGGCCTTGAATATCTCGATAAGGTCATAGATATAAGCCAGTCACCAATAGGAAGAACACCACGCTCCAATCCTGCTACCTATATTGGTGTTTTCAACGATATAAGAGAGCTTTTTTCCTCTACAAAGGATGCTAAGGCTAAAGGCTATAATTCAGGCAGATTTTCCTTTAACGTAAAGGGTGGTCGCTGTGAAGCCTGCGAGGGCGACGGAATTATAAAGATTGCCATGCACTTCTTGCCTGATGTTTACGTGCCTTGCGAAGTTTGCGGCGGTTCCCGATATAACCGCGAAACTCTTAGCATTAAATACAAG
>JAXJWR010000052.1:0-1604 GCA_036307905.1 Acutalibacteraceae bacterium | reverse complement strand
TTATGTTATTATGCCTGACCACATACATCTCCTGCTTCAAATCCTGTGCGATGATGAAAACGGGCGGCCAATGACCGCCCCTACCTTAAATCGAGTTATTAATCATTTTAAAGGAGCTGTTTCTAAACGGTTAGGTTTTTCCTGTTGGCAACGCTCTTTCTATGACCACATCATCCGAAATCAAGCCGACTATATAAAACACTATAACTATGTGGAAACTAACCCATTATTATGGGATAACCATTCTAAGGAGTTTTTATGAAAAACAACCCTACCGCTTGCGAGCTTTGTGTAAACTACGTCTGGGACGAGGAGGACGAGTGCTACTCCTGCCTTGTAAATCTGGATGAGGACGAGTATATCGCCTTTGTTTCGAATCCAAATTATCGTTGCCCATACTTCCGTTTGGACGACGAATATTCTATTGTAAGGAAGCAAAACTGATGCTTGAAAAAGACCTTAAAAAAGTAACCGAAGGGGTTTACCCCTTCCATATGCCGGGACACAAACGGCAAAAACGCTGGACCGAGGGGCTTTTCGAGCTGGACGTAACCGAAATCACGGGAACCGACAATCTCCACGCACCCGAGGGTATTATTGCCCGCGCCCAGACCGAAGCCTCGACCCTATATAAAACGGTTAGCACCATATTTTTAACGGGGGGCTCTACCTGCGGTATACTGTCGGCTATTTCGGCCGTAACCAGGGTGGGCGACCCTATCGTGGTAGCCCGAAACTGCCACAAATCGGTATATAATGCCTGTCTTATAAACCACTTAGAACCCCATTTCGTATATCCCACCCTAAAGCCCCGACCCGGCTGTTACGGAGAGGTTTTGGCATCCCACATTTCGCAGGCGATGGACCAAAGCGGTGCAAGGGTGGTAGTTATCACCTCCCCTACCTATGAGGGAATTTTATCCGACGTTAAAACCATAGCCGCGGCGGTACACAAAAGAGGCGGAATTTTAATTGTAGATTCGGCCCACGGCGCTCATCTTAGCTTTTCGGACGACCTTCCAAAATCCGCCGAAGAACTGGGGGCCGACATTGTTATAGAAAGCGCCCACAAGACCCTCCCCTGCCTTACGGGGGCGGCTCTGCTTCACATATGCTCCCACAGGGTGAGCTACACCGATATAATGAACCGTCTGGGAATATTCGAAACCAGCAGTCCGCCATATCCTATTCTCTGCTCAATCCACCGCGCTCTGACGGCCATAAAAACCGAAGATTTATTCACACCCTATATAAAAAGACTTAATAACTTTTACAAAAAGGCCCAAGACCTTTCACACCTTTATCTTTACCGCTCGGCCGACTTCGACAGCGGTAAGCTGGTAATCGCCTGCGACAGGGCCAACATCACCGGCTTCGAGCTAAAAAGACTGCTTTTGGAAAAATACCAAATCGAAACCGAGATGGCTATGCCCTCCTACACCCTGGCTATGACCTCGATTGCCGATACCGACGAAGGCTTTGACCGTCTGCTGGAGGCTCTTTTCAAGATTGATGCGACCCTAACGTCCGACGGGCATCCACCCCTTATAACTCCCCCGAGAGTCGAAAGACGTTATCCCCTTTGCTTTAGCGGTAAAACTGCC
>JAXJWR010000051.1:0-5005 GCA_036307905.1 Acutalibacteraceae bacterium | reverse complement strand
GGCGTTTTGTCTGAATTGTCCTTAATTTACTTTGATTTCTCAAATTAATTGTCGGGTCCAATTTCTTGTTTGTCGTTGTTTAATTTTCAAGGTTCGTTGCACCCCGTTTCCTCAGGGCGCCCGATTATAATACCACAGTAGTTTTTAAATGTCAACACTTTTTTTCAAAAAATTTAAAAAAATTTTCTAAATTGCATTTTTAAGGTGCCAACCGTGCTTTTTAAGGCAAAAACCCCGATGTAACTTAATAAAATTAAGTCGCATCGGGACAGTTCTTTAATTATATAAGGTTTTCGTCATAATTTGCTCGAACACCGCCGATAAACTTTGGACGGCTTCTGGCGGCCAACACGGTAGCCTGGCCGATTTTATTATTCTCCAGTCTTACCGGAACGGCGACCTTTTTAATATGCATTCCGATAAGGGTGAAGCCTATATCTATTCCTGCATCTGCCGAAATCTCCTCCAGAGCAACGGCATCCTGTGTATACTTATAAGCGGCGGTAGCAAAGGAACCTCCTGCCTTGGGCACTGGAACCACGTTTACCGCCTGGGCAAAGGGTACTGCCTTTCGGCTGACGATGATAGCGCGATTAAGATGTTCACAGCACTGGGCGGCTACGAAAACTCCTGCCTCCTTTGCGGCCTCGGCCACACCTATATATATATACTCGGCAGTTTCGGGAGAGGAGTTGGTGCCAATTCTGTCCCCGATAACCTCGCTGGTGGAACAGCCCACCACCAAAATACTTCCCTCTTTAAGCCCTGCCTTTTGGATTATTTCCTTTGCGGCGGCATATGCCTGTGCTTTTATACGTTCCATTTTCTGCTCTCCTGTTAAAAAATTTAATAAAATCAACATTGATTATTCTTCACATATTATATATAATAAGGGTGGATATGTCAAACCTTAAGGAGTTAAAAAATTATGAAACGTATTATAGCGATTTTATTATGCTTTATATTATTTGTATTGATGGTCGGATGCAAGGGCGACGATAATTCGACGGTGGGAGGAAGTCAGTCCGACGTTCCTTCTTCCGAATCCACCCCCTCCTCTTCTGAGAGCAGTACGCCTTCCTCCTCTGAAAGCAGCTCCTCCGAAGAAAGCTCTTCACAAAGCACCTCTTCTACGGTAGAGAGTGTTCCGCAAAAGCCCTATCTCGACCCCAACTTCGACCCATACGACGAGGAGGCCCGATATAATATAGACTTCAACTCTTGGGAAATGTACCTTGCCAACCCCTGGAACCCTGTTCCCGACAGTTGGCTTAACCTTACGGGAAGCTCTCCCGAGCTTGCAAAGGTAAATATGAAATACCGCCCCAACCCTGCGGTAAACTCTCAGCTTTATTTTGATGCCCGCGCCATAGACTGCTTGCACGCTATGATAATTGATGCGGAAAAAGCAGGCATCAATCTGGACGTTATTTCTGCCTATCGCACCAACACCTTCCAGACCAACAACTTTAACAACAAGGTGGCCAGAGTGAAGGCCGCTAACCCCTCCCTCACCCAGGATGAGGCTGAAAACGAGGCCGCTAAAGTGGTCGCCCGTCCCGGCACCAGCGAGCATCAGCTTGGTCTTGCGGTAGACTTCAACTCGGTAGAGGACAGCTTCAGAAATACCAGAGCCTATGCCTGGCTGGTGGCCAACTGCACCGATTACGGCTTCATCCTTCGCTACGAAGCCGATAAGCAGGATAAAACCGGAATTATTCCTGAGCCCTGGCATTACCGCTACGTAGGTGTAGAAAACGCAAAAATGATTGAGGCCAGCGGTCTTTGTATGGAAGAATTCATTGAAAAATACAATTCCGCCCACTAAATCAACAAAAAACTTGTAATCTAAGAAGATTTATTATAAAATAGATAATGCACATATAATATATATGCGCAGAAAGCGAGGAAAGCCAATGCTTGACAGAACCCAAACCTTTTCTATCGGAAATGAGCAGGAGCAGGAGATAAGAAAAATTCTGCTTACCGTTTACGAGGCTCTCAGCGAAAAAGGCTACAACCCCATAAATCAGCTTGTAGGATATATTTTATCTGAGGATCCTACCTATATCACAACCCACAACGGCGCCAGAAATCTTATTCGCCGTATCGACCGCGATACCCTTCTGCAAAATCTGGTAAAATATTACCTCACCCACTGATACGGGAGGCCCTTTAAATGAACTTTATTCCTGCGGGAGCAAACGGTCTGGTAGACTGCTTTTTGCTCGTTAAGGCTTCAAACAAGAAAACCTCCTCTAAGGGGGACGAATACCTTGATATGACCCTGGCCGATAAATCAGGGGAAATTAACGCCAAGCTCTGGTCGTATATTCCCACCGCCCACGGTGAATATCAGCCCGGTGACGTGGTGAAGGTTCGCGGAACGGTAAGTCAGTACAACGGCACCGACCAGCTCCGCATTGAAAAAATACGTCACGCCACTCCCGGTGACCAGGTGGATACCAACGAGCTTGTACAGTCGGCCGATTATTCGGGCGAGGCTATGTTTAACGAGCTTGTTTCGATTGCCGAAAGCTTTAAGGATGAGGATATTAAGAAAATCACCCTTGCTCTGCTAAGTGAAAATAAGGAAAAGCTGCTTTTCTGGCCTGCCGCCTTTAAACTGCACCATGCAATCCGCTCGGGACTTATGATGCACGTGCTTTCCATAGTGCGTCTGGCTCAGCGTGTAGCAGAGGTTTATCCCTTTATCGACCGCGACCTGCTTTTGGCCGGTGCAATTCTTCACGACATTGCAAAAACCGCCGAGTACGAAATGACCCCTTCAGGACTTGCTTCGGGATACACCGTAAAGGGTAATCTTGTGGGCCATTTAGCAATGGGCGCCATGATGATAGGCGACACGGCAAAACGCCTGGGCATAGACTCCGAAGCAGTTATGCTTCTTCAGCATATGGTGCTTTCTCACCACGGCGAACCCGAGTTTGGTGCCGCTGTTCGACCTGCATTTATCGAGGCAGAGTTGCTTTCTCAGCTTGATATGATGGATGCCCGTATGTTCGAAATGAGGGAAGCCACCGAAGGCGCCTCCGTCGGCGAGTTTACCGGAAAACTGTGGAGTATGGACAACCGCAAGCTCTATAATCACGGCAGAGAAGATTTTGATAAAGAAACAAAGCTGTTTTAGAGCGGAAGGAAAGGAAAAAAAGTATGAAATCGGTGCGCTTGTATTACGTGTTTATCGCATTGTTTATTCTGCTTTTTATCCTTGGCTTTTTCGTTACACCGTGGCTGTGTTTAATATCTTTCGTACCGCTTGTTACCGCCGCAGTTTTGCTTTTCAAAAAGCGATATATTAAAAAATGATAGAGTTTCCAAAAAGAAAACACCCTCGCATGAAAAACTACGATTACAGTGAAAACGGAATGTATTTCGTTACCGTCTGTACGGCAGAGAAAAAGAAAATATTGTCCGATATAATCGTAGGGCGGGGGCTTGCTCCCGCCGAAACAAGATTATCTTTGATTGGAAGAATTGCAGAAGAGCAAATATTAAAACTTCCAGACAGATATTCCTGTGTCGAGATTATAAAATATGTTATCATGCCCGACCATATACACATTTTATTGTTTATAGACGGATATTCGGCGGGAGCAAGCCCCCGCCCTACCCTGTCTGATGTGATATGCAGTTTTAAATCTCTTACAACAAGGATGGTTAAGGATAGTTTTCAGGTCGACAAATTATGGCAAACATCTTTTTACGACCATATTATAAGAAGCGAAGAGGACTACAAAAACCACTGGCGGTATGTTGAAGATAACCCTACCATGTGGATATTAAACAAGCACGAAATTTAAAAATAAAGGAGATAAAAATTATGACTATTACAAAAGATATGCTTATTGGTGACGTTCTTGACATGGACGTTGGATGTGCTGAATACTTCTTCGAGATTGGTATGCACTGTCTGGGCTGCCCCGCTTCCCGCGGCGAGTCTATCGAGCAGGCCTGCGAGGTTCACGGAACCGACGTTGATGCCCTTCTTGCAAAGCTGAACGCATATTTCAACAAATAATGAAAAGTCTTAAAAACCGACTTTACACAGTATCGACCCTCGTGCCCCGTGGTGCGAGGGTCGCAGACATAGGTACGGATCACGGACATTTGCCCATTTATCTTATAAGAGAGGGTATTTCTCCCTTTTGTCTGGCCTGCGACATAAAAGAAAAGCCTCTTAGCAGCGCCAAGGAAAATATCGAAAAAACCTCTACACCTAACATCGAAACCCGACTGGGGGCAGGACTTAATCCTGTTTCTCCCGATGAGGTGGACTGCATTACCATCGCAGGAATGGGCGGAGAGGTTATTGCCTCGATTTTAGAGGATGCGCCCTGGGTTCGAGCCGAAAAATACACCCTTATTCTTCAGCCCATGACCTCGGCAGATGCTCTGCGCCGTTATCTGGCCGAAAAGGGTTTTTCCATAGAAATCGAAACCGCCTGCGAGGAAAACCGCAAGGTATATACCGTTATTAAGGCGGTGTTTACGGGGGAGATTTTTGCCCCCGACGAGCTTTTCTGCCGGGTTGGAAGGCTGACCCCCAACAGCGAAGCGGCAGTTAAATATATTGAAAAGCAGAAGAGGATTATAGAAGAACTTATAGCCGACCGCAAAGCGGCGGGACTTGATACCGACGGATATAATGAGGTTTTTCATAAATTGCTTAAATTTTCGAAAAGATAACAGCTCTATCTTTAGGTATAAGCGATTAGGGGTTGGCTCCACAAACAGGGGTGCTTCGCACAGTTTTTGCGACAAAGTCGCCCCTTCAAAACGCAGTTTTGCCCCTGTGTCGCTTGGCGACACCCCTTATCTCTAACCCACAGTCTTTAGACCGGATAAAATCCCAAGCAAGTTTGATAAACAACGGAGATTTGTTATGCCCCTTGACGGAATATTTTTACACCACCTAACACGCGAACTGCAAACCTGTGTCGGCTGTCGCGCCGACAAGATACACCAGCCCACAAGGGATGAG
>JAXJWR010000050.1:0-11527 GCA_036307905.1 Acutalibacteraceae bacterium | reverse complement strand
ATAGATACCGGCGGTATCGAACACGGTACTGACGACGTTATTCTGGCCGGAATGAGAAGCCAGGCCGAGCTTGCTATCGAAATGGCAAATGCCATAATCTTTGTAACCGACCTTAAATGTGGTGTAACCGCCGCAGATATGGAGGTTGCCGCAATGCTTCAAAAAAGCGGTAAGCCGGTGGTTCTCTGTGTAAACAAGTGCGACAGTCTGGGCGATTTACCCCTCGATTTTTACGAGTTTTATAATTTAGGTCTGGGTGACCCCGTTGCTGTTTCATCGGTTCACGGACACGGAACCGGCGACCTTTTGGACGAGGTAATAAAATACCTGCCTGAGCCTGAGGATGACGAGTTCGAAAGCGAGATTATAAACGTTGCCGTTATCGGCAAACCCAATGCGGGGAAATCATCCCTTGTAAATGCCGTAACCGGGGAAGAACGCGCCATCGTTTCGGATATTGCAGGCACTACTCGTGATGCTATCGACACTTTGGTAGAAAACAAGTTCGGTCAGTTCAACTTTACCGATACCGCGGGCCTTCGCCGTAAAAGTAAAGTGGACGATAAGCTTGAAAAATACAGCGTCCTTCGTGCTAAAATGGCTATCGAGCGCAGCGACGTCTGCGTTATAATGATCGACGGAACCGACGGCTTTACCGAGCAGGACTCCAAGGTTGCAGGCCTTGCTCTCGAGCAGGGAAAAGCCTGCATAATCGCAGTAAATAAGTGGGATATTGTGGAAAAGGACGGCAAAACCATGGACTCCTACCGCAAAAGCCTTATGAAGGATTTTTCCTTTATGCCTTTTGCCCCCATAATATTCATTTCTGCCAAAACGGGACAGCGTCTTGACCGCCTTTTCGAGCTTATCAAGTACGTTCACGAGCAGAACACCATGAGAATATCCACAGGCAAGCTTAACGACATTCTTGCCGAAGCTACCGCCCGTGTTCAACCCCCGTCAGATAAGGGAAAGCGGCTTAAGATATTCTATATGACCCAGGCCTCTACCAAGCCGCCTACATTTGTTTGCTTCTGCAACCGTGCAGAGCTGTTCCATTTTTCGTACCAGCGTTATCTTGAAAACCAAATACGTTCCACCTTCGGACTGGAAGGAACGCCCATACGATTTGTCATTAGAGAAAGAGGAGATAAATAGTTGAGCGCTAACATTATAAAAGCCATAGGGGTAATCATATTTGCTTACCTTGTAGGTTCACTGAATTTTGCAGTTATTTTTTCTAAAATATTTACAGGTAGGGATGTGCGAAAAGAGGGAAGCGGAAACGCGGGCACCACCAATATGCTCCGCAGCGTAGGAAAGCTTCCTGCGGCGCTTACCTTCGTGTTTGATGCACTTAAGGGTTTTGTAGCCTGCTTCGCGGGAAAAACGGTATTTACCCATATTCTCGAAAACGGCGGCAATGCCGAGATTTTCGTTCCTATCTACGGCGCATATCTTTGCTGTGTTGCCGTTATGCTGGGACATATCTATCCCGTATTTTTCGGTTTCAAGGGTGGAAAGGCGGTAGCCTGCAGCGTGGGCACCTTTGCCGTATGCTGTCCGATTGCCATTATTTTAGGACTTGTCGGCTTTGCAGTCTGCCTTGCCGTCAGCAAAATCGTATCGCTAAGCTCACTGGTTGCCACCGTTATAGTGGTTGGTGTTGCGACTATATACTGCTTTGTTTCCCCTGCGGTTGATTATAATGTTATCCCTGCGGTTATCCTCATTTTGATGGCAGGCTTAATCGTTTTCATTAAACATAAGGATAATATAGTTCGCCTTGCAAACGGAACCGAGAAGAAAATCTCGGCCAAAAAGGAGAATAAATAATGGCAAAGGTAACCGTTTTGGGAGCAGGTGGCTGGGGACTTGCCCTGGCCCTTGTACTGTATGAAAATTCGCATAAGGTTTCGGTCTGGACCCCCTTTACCGAGGAGGCCGAAAGACTAACGGTCACTCGCGAAAATCAAAAACTCCTTAGCGGAATACGTATCCCCAACGACATTACGGTCACCACCGATATTACTGTGGCCGAGGGCTCGGAGGTAACGGTTATTGCCACACCCTCATTTGCCGTGGGTCAAACAGCAGGACGTCTGGCGGCGGTGAAAAATCACGGAGTCGTTGTGAACGTGGCAAAAGGCTTCGAGGCAAGCAGCGGACGTCGATTGTCCGAGGTTATTCGAGACACTCTTACCGACTCTGACATAGCCGTTTTAACAGGCCCTTCCCATGCAGAGGAGGTTGCCAGAAAAATCCCGACAATGCTCACCGTTTCGGGTGAAAATGTTGCGGCACTCAAAAGGGTGCAGGAAATTTTCTCCAACGAATTTTTACGGGTGTATACCAACCCCGATATTATAGGGGCCGAGCTGGGCGGAGCCCTTAAAAATATAATTGCCGTTGCGGCAGGTGTTTGCGACGGAATGGGCCTTGGCGATAACTCAAGGGCTGCCCTTATAACCAGAGGCCTTTCTGAAATGACCCGCCTGGGAATTGCTCTCGGTGCTTCGCAGACTACCTTTGCAGGCCTTTCGGGAATGGGCGATTTAATCGTTACCTGCACTTCACGTCACAGTAGGAATCACCGCTTTGGCGAGCTTGTGGGCAGGGGAACAGCGGTAGCCAACGCCCTTGACGCGGTAGGTACCGTAGAAGGCTATTTTGCGTGCAAAACCGCCTATGCTTTGGCACAGCGGCATAGTATAGACACTCCTATAATCACAACCTGCTATCAGCTTTTATACGAAGGACAGTCGGTAAACGACGTGGTCAAAAACCTTATGACCCGACCCTTCAAACAAGAATAAAAAGCAAAAACCCGAAGACTTTTGTCTTCGGGTTTTAAGTTATTGCTCTTGTCCGTCTAATTAAATAGCGCGTACAACCTTGCCTGAACGCAGGCAACGGGTGCAGACATTGATTCGACGGGGTGTGCCGTTTACGATGGCCTTAACCTTTACAACATTGGGCTTCCAAGTTCTGTTAGTTCTTCTGTGAGAATGAGAAACCTTAATGCCGAAAGCAATTTCCTTGCTGCAGATATCACACTTTGCCATGGACACTGCACCTCCTCTTCTTTGAGTTCTTATACATAGCAAATGATATAATAACAGAAAAACTCTGATTTTGCAAGTGTTTTTTGAAAAAAATTATATAAATATTGTAAAAACGCTGTGATTGTGTTAAAATGTCGAAAAGGAGATGGGTATATTATGATAAAATTAGTGGTTTTTGACCTGGATGGTACTATATACAACACAATAGAAGACCTTGCCGACTCAACAAACGTTGCGCTTTTATCTTATGGCTATCCCACTCATTCGATAGAAACCTATAAATATTTTGTTGGAAACGGAATTCCAAATCTTATAATGCGTGCCCTTCCCGAGGAGCATAAAACCCAAGAAGAGTGTGACCAAGCCCGCGGACGCATGCTGGATTATTATAAAGACCATTATGCCGATAAATCGGTTCCCTACGACGGTGTTATGGATATGCTGAAAACCTTAAAGGATAGGGGAATCCGTTTAGCGGTGTGCACCAACAAAGCCCACCATATGGCCGTAAAAATTGCAGAAAACATCTTCGGTGGTATTTTTGATAAGGTCATCGGACAAAGCACCGACCGCCCCCTGAAGCCCGACCCATTTTCTGTTTTTGAGATAATGGAGCTTGTGGGTGCCGCTCCCGAAGAAACTGTATTCGTAGGCGATTCGGGTGTGGATATGCAGGTTGCAAATAATGCAGGTATAAAGGGTATAGGGGTTCTCTGGGGCTTTCGCACCGAAAAGGAACTAAAAGAAAACGGAGGGCATTATATAGTTGCCGCTCCGTCTGAAATAATCGAAATAATAAATAAACTTTAAGAGGTGTTTATATGAAAAGAGAAGGATATCTTTCCTGGGACGAATATTTTATGGGTGTTGCCGAGCTTTCGGCAATGCGCAGTAAAGACCCGTCCACACAGGTGGGTGCCTGTATCGTAAGCCGCGACAATAAAATAATGTCGGTAGGCTATAATGGAATGCCTAAGTCCTGCTCGGACGACGAATTCCCTTGGGACAGAGAAGGCGGCGCTCTCGACACAAAATACTTCTTTGTCTGTCATGCCGAGCTTAACGCAATTTTAAACTATCGCGGAGGCTCTCTCGAGGGAAGCAAGGTTTACACCACCCTTTTCCCCTGTAACGAGTGTGCAAAGGCCATAATCCAGGCAGGCGTCTCGGAAATAATCTATAAAAGCGATAAATATGCAAATACCGAGTCTACCCTTGCATCTAAAATGATGTTCAAGGCGGCAGGCATAAAGCTTACCCCCTACACCTGGGGCGATAAGGACATCGAATTTAAACTTTAAAATCGAAAAGCTCTTCGGCAAACCAAACGCGGTCCACCGTAAAGGTTTTGCCGTTTAAATAGTTTAAAATTCCGCCGTCGGTTTTAAAACTGAAGGTCAGCTTGTAGGAATACAGGGCCTGACGGGTAAAGCCCAGCTTCTTATCGGGCGAGAGCTTGCCGTACTTGCCGTCCCCCAAAAGGGGATGTCCGATAGAGGCCATATGGGCCCTTATCTGGTGGGTGCGGCCGGTAAGGAGGTCTACCTCCACAAGAGATAAATTATTCTTACTTGCCAACACGCGGTAACGGGTCTTTATGGTAAGCCCGCCGTCTTCGCGGGATTTCTTCAGAAAAACCTTATTTTTGGTTTCGTTCTTTTCTAAAAAACCCTCAAGGGTGGCCTCTTTTTTAGAGGGGACACCGTGAATAACCGCAAGATACTGCTTGTCGATTTCTCTTTCCTTTATCTTTTCGCACAAAATACGCAGAGCCTCGGCATTTTTTGCGGCAATTACTATGCCGCCGGTACCGCGGTCGATGCGGTTTGCCAGGGCGGGGGAGAAGCTGTTTTCCTTTTCGGGGTCGAACTCTCCCTTATCGTAAAGATAATGCTGAATTCTTCCAATGAGGGTATCGTTATATTCCTTGTCGTCGGGGTGTACAAGCACCCCTTGTTTTTTATCTGCAAGCAGAATATTCTCGTCCTCGTAAACTATATCGAGCTTTGTCGGGGCCGATAAAAAATCGTACTTAGGTGCGGCCTTTACAAAAAACTCGTCGTTTATCCAGGCCTCCACCACATCCCCCTCACAGAGCTTTGTGGAAATTTCAGCCCGTTTTTTATTTACCTTAATGTGCTTTGTACGTATGAATTTATACATAAGCGATTGGGGCAGAGCAGGCATTGTCTTGGCGATGAATTTATCAAGACGCCTTCCCGCATCGTTTTTGCCCACCGTAAAACTTTTCATAAAACAACTCCGTCTGAAAGATTTTATATATTGTAACATAAATTTTATTATAATGGAAGTAAGGAGCGATAATTTTGTCGGAAAATATTCACGCAGGCCATAGGTCAAGGCTGAAGGAACAAATAATCTCCCTGGCTCCGGGGGAGGATATACAGGACGAAAAACTTCTGGAAATGCTGCTTTTCTACGGAATCCCAAGGCAGGATACCGTTCCCATTGCCAGGGAACTTATGTCGCGCTTCGGCAGTTTAAGCGGCGTGTTGGATGCCGATATAGACGACCTGCTTACCGTAAAGGGGATGACCCGTAACGCAGCCTCCCTTATAAAACTTCAGCGACCCCTTAGCCGCGCCTATATACTAAGCAAATTCGGGGACAAACAAACCCTTAAAAGCCTTGAAGAAATCGGCGAATTTGTACTTACAAAATATTTTGCCGTAAAGGGTGAGTGTTTTTACCTGCTTTGTCTTAACCGCCTTGGTAGGATAATCTCCTTCGAAAAGCTTATGTCGGGAAATATCGACTCGGTGGGAGTAAGCGTTCGTACCGTTTTGGAAAGGGTACTTAAAACCGAGGCAACGGCAGTAGTTTTGGCCCACAATCATCCCGGTGGGGTGGCTATTCCTTCCCCACAAGACCTTCTGACTACCGAGCAGATAGCGAAGGCGCTGTCTACCGTTTCGGTAAATTTAATAGACCATATAATCGTGGCCGATGACGATTACATCTCTATGGCGCAATCTGCAAAATTCGCCCATATATTCGGCAATAATTTATAAAAAACGGGGCATACTTATCATATAAAAATGAAAGGGTGTGCCTTATGATTGAACAAGATACAATAAAACTGCTCAGAGAATGTGATGCAGGGGTAAAGATGGGAATAGCCTCCATAGAGGACGTGCTGAGCCATACAAACTCCGAAAGGCTGGAAAAATACCTCACCGAGTGTAAACGTGAACACGAAAAGCTGGAATCAGAGATTCGCAGACTTCTCGACAAATACGGAGACGAGGGTAAAAAGCCCGACCCCATTGCCAAGGGAATGTCCTGGATAAAAACTAACATGAAGCTCGCCATCGAGGATACCGACAATACGGTGGCCGACCTTATGACCGATGGCTGCAATATGGGCGTAAAAAGCCTTAACCGCTATCTTAACGAGTACGAGGCCGCTGATGAGGTGTCAAAAGACATCTGTAAACGGCTTATAAATCTTGAGGAGCGACTTGCTCTCGACATCAGACAGTATCTGTAACAGAAAAACGGTATGACGCGGTCATACCGTTTTTAAAATTTAAAATTAGTTTAAATAAAATCGACAAAATATTGTTTACTTTAATGGTTTAATGTATTATAATAAATATATTATTGTGTACAATACATTTTGAAAGGGGCTGGGTTTATGGCCAAAAGTATGATCGACAAAATTCTTAAAGCCGAGGCCGAGGGACAAGAGATTATCCGCTCTGCCGAGGAAAAAGCCAAAAACCTTATTAAACAGGCCGAAAAGGAGGCGGGGGAGCTTATTGCCACCGCCGAGAAAACAGCTAATTCCGACAGTGCCGAAATAATCGCACAGGCAAAGGTTCAGGCTGAAGAAATTGCCACCGCCGCCAAACGACGCGGCTGGGCAGAGGGCGAAAAACTTTCAGCCAAGGCCGACAAGAACAGAGCGGCATGCGTGGAGATTGCTGTTAAAACCATTTTCGAATGATATAACAGGTAATTATTATTAAAAGGCGGTGATAGTTTGGCAAAATTGGATATGCAAAA
This sequence comes from Acutalibacteraceae bacterium, assembly GCA_036307905.1. Lineage (GTDB taxonomy): Bacteria > Bacillota > Clostridia > Oscillospirales > Acutalibacteraceae > SFWF01. Next base: position 4,433 of record JAXJWR010000050.1, on the reverse strand, counting down.
GATTCGAATTTTTGCATTAAAGTCCCAACAGCGCCCAATACTTAAGTTTTTGCAAAGTATGGCAGTTTTAGATATTTCCGCTGCAGACGAAAAGCCTCCTGAAGGCTTCTTCCGTGAATCTGCAAACACAGAGGAAAGCGTAAAACTAGCCCGCCAATGCGAAAACGCGCTTAACGTTATAAATCGTGTCGTGCCCGAAAGCAAGGGCCTGCTTTCCGCCTTCTCCGGGCGAAGAAAGGTAACCCTCGAGGAGTTTATGAGTGCGGCCGAAAAAACAGATAAGGTAGCCGAAATATGCGACACCGTTTTGTCTGCCGACCGTAAAATTTCCGAAACACGGGCCGAAGCGGTAAGGATAAATACCCTTATCGCACAGCTTTCCCCTTGGGAAGGGTTGGATATTCCCCTCTCTTTTGAGGGAACTCAAAAAACGGCAGCCTTCATAGGAACCGTTGCAGGGAATTTAAATCTTGAACAACTGCTGACATTGGTGGACGTCGGAAACGAGGAAACCCAAACCTATGCCGAAATAATCGGTTACGCGGCAGGACAAACCCTTGTGTTCATAACCGCCCCCCGCGGTGCGGAAAGAACTTTGGGCGACAGGCTTAGAAGTCTGGGCTTTTCAAGACCCTCCCAGTCCTGCGATATACCCCCCGGCGAAAAAATCAAGCAGGCTAACGAAAAACTTGCTTCTTTAGGTGAACTTATCAGCGAGGCCGAAAAGCAGATAGCCTCAGCCGCACAGTTCAGGCGGGATATCGAGCTTGTCTGTGACTGGCACCTTTCTTCTGCCGAGCGTCGCGAAATTCTTAATAGGGTAGACTCTACCGCCCATACCGTAACCATCACAGGCTACCTGCCCGAAGCGGATATGCCTCTTTTAAAGGCAGAACTTGAGGAAAGGTTCACCGTATATATCGAGCACGAAAGGGCAGAGGGTGACGAGGTTCCCGTAAAGCTTAAAAACAACGGCTTCTCAGCCCCGGCCGAGTCTATTACCACAATGTATGCACTGCCTTCCTCGGCAGACATCGACCCCACCCCCATAACATCCTTCTTCTATTATCTGTTCTTCGGAATAATGCTGTCGGATGCAGGTTACGGAATACTGATGTGGATTGCGACCTGGGCAGTAAACAGGTTCCTGGACCCCGAGCCGAATATGCGAAAAAATATGAAGCTCTTTATGTACTGCGGTATTTCAACCACCCTTTGGGGCATCTTCTTCGGAAGTTTCTTTGGCGTAGATATAATAACCCCCATTTATACTGCAGTTACAGGCGGACCTCTTCCCTTTAAATATCCCTTTATAAACCCCTTGGGCGGAGATGCCCTGGCGATGCTTATACTAAGCGTGGGATTGGGTCTTTTGCAGATACTTGCAGGCCTTGTGGTCAAACTTGTAATTACCGCAAGACAGGACGGCATTGTAGATGCCCTTCTCGATACGGGACTTTGGATAACCACCCTGCTGGGATTTGCGGTTATGGCTTTGGGAATGGTGGCGTTACCCGTTCTTCAAACCGTAGGACTGATAATCGCCGCCGCATCTATGGTCTTAATAGCCGCAACCGGCGGCCGCAAGAAAAAAGGTATTATGAAGGTGTTTGGCGGCCTTGCAAATCTTTACGATATAACGGGATTTGTAAGCGATCTGCTTTCCTTCTCCCGTCTTATGGCCCTTGGTCTTACCACCGCCGCAATGAGTATGGTTTTCAATCTCCTGGGCGTTATGGTAAGCGCAGGCCTTTTGGGAAAAATATTTATGGTGGTAATCTTGCTGATAGGCCACGCAGTAAACTTCGGACTTAATGCGCTGGGCGCATATGTTCATACATTAAGACTTCAATATGTAGAACTTTTCTCGAAGTTCTACGAGGGCGGAGGAAGACCCTTTATGCCCTTCACCTTTAAAGGTAAATTTGTACGAATCAAGGAGGAAAAATAATTATGACAGGAATAGTTTTCGCACTCGCAGGAGTAGCAATAGCAACGATTTTAGCAGGTATCGGTTCTGCAAAGGGCGTCGGAATGGCGGCTGAGGCAGGTATGGGAGTTCTCGCAGAGGATTCTTCCAAATTCGGTAAGGTTCTGGTTCTTGCCCTTCTCCCCGGTACACAGGGACTTTACGGCTTCATCGTATCGGTTATGATAATGCTCAATATCGGCGCTCTGGGTGGCGGAATTGCTTTTGATATGGAGCTTTCCAAAGGCCTTCTTTACCTTGCAGCCGCTCTTCCCATCGGTTTTGGCGGACTTTTCTCCGGTCTTGCCCAGGGTAGAGCTGCAACCGCCGCTATCGGACTTCTTGCTAAAAAGGCAGAGGACTTTTCTAAGGGTATGGTTTCCACCACTCTGGTTGAAATCTACGCTCTTCTTGCATTCCTCGTATCCCTCCTCTCGGTTCTTGCAATCGGTTAACGGATAAGATGAATATGAGTGCAGAGGAAAAAATCCTGCAAAGCATCACCGATGATGCGCGTGTGCAGGCAGATAAAATAATCCGCGAGGCTGAGCTTCGCGCAGAAAAAATTACAGAGGATGCAAAGGCATCCGCAAAGGAGTATTCTGCAGGAGTGGTTTCGGCAGCCCTTATGAAGGCTCAGGCTATAAAGAAAAATGCCGAGTCGGCTGCTGAGCTTACCGTAAGAGATGCTCGCCTTGCCAAAAAACACGAGGAAATGTCGAAAACCATGGATATGGCGCTAAATAAAATCGTTTCCTTGCCCGACAAAGAGTATTTCGGGCTTTTGGCAGGTCTTGCCAAGCAAAATATTTCCAGGGAAGGCGGAGTCATCCTTCTCGGCGCCGCAGACCTTAAGCGCGACCTGTCGGTTTTTGACAAACTTCTTTCCGAAAACGGCATAAAACTGCAGATAGAAAAGGTTGCCGCCAATATTGAAAATGGCTTCATACTTAAATGGGGAGACGTGGAATACAATTTCTCCCTCGATGCGGTGATTGCCGATAAAAAGAACCTGCTTGAGGACAGAATGCACAGGGTTCTTTTTGCAGAGTAAATTTCAGGAGGTGGCAGTATGCCGTCGGTTTCTTACGCTTTTGCGGTGGGAAACGTCCGCGCTAAAGAAAGCGCCCTACTTAAAAAACAGGATATAGAGCAGCTGCTGGCTCTTAACAGCCGAGGCGAAGCTGCGTCCTTTCTTAAGGACAAGGGCTACGGCTATGCCGAAACCCCAACCGAAGCAGACGCACTTCTTGCCGCCGAGGAGCAGAAACTCTGGGAATACGTGGCATCGGTAGCACCCGATTTTTCGGTGTTCAGCGCATTTATCGTTTCAAACGACTACCATAATATGAAGGCGGTATTCAAGGGAATGGCCGTGGACCGCGAGTATGACTCGCTCATTCTCCGTCCCTCTCTCATACCTGTGTCTGTTATCGAAAAAGCCGCAAGCGAGCAAGAGTTTTCTCTTCTTCCCGAGTTTTGCAGACAGGCCGCTAAGGAGGCCTACGAGGCGCTTATCAAGACAGGGGATTCACAGCTTTGCGATGCCATTTTAGATGCTTCCTGTATGGAAAACAAACTTAAAATGTCAGAGAGCGTTAAAATCGGTATGCTTTGCGACCTTATAAAAATCAGCGTTTTTTACGATAATATCAAGGCTGCAATACGTTGCGCCAGGTCGGGCAAAAGTGCAGACTTCTGTGATCTGTGTCTGGTAGACACCCCCATATTTACCAAAAAACAGTTGACCTTCTCAGCTTTAAAGGGTACGGAAAATCTTTTAGAGCTGTTAAGTTCGGCCTCGGTATACAGGGGAGCCGAAGCGGCAGAGGCCTACAAAGCTTCTCCCGGTCAGTTCGAAAAATTTGTAGATAATCTTCTTATGTCTGTGGCAGTAAAGGCTAAATATGTTGCCGTCGGCCCCGAACCGCTTATTGCCTATCTTCAGGCAAAGCTGGCCGAAATCAAGGCAGCAAGAATTGTGGTAAACGGCATTTCCACAGGCGAAGAAAGCAGTAAAACAAGAGAAATGTTGAGGGAGCTTTATGGTTAAAATAGCCTTCATAGGCGACCGTGAAAGCATAAAAGGCTATGCGGCCGTCGGAATTAACATCTTCCCCTGCGAGGATGCAGATTCGGCTCGTGAGCAGTTAAAAACACTCTGCTCGGGGGAATACGGTATAATCTATATAACCGAAGAATATGCAGCCCTTCTGAGCGAGGAAATCGCAAAATTCGACGAAAAAATGCTCCCCGCAATAATCCCCCTGCCCGGTGTTAAAAACAACAACGGAATAGGCATAAGCAGGCTGAAGGCATCGGTTGAAAAAGCGGTGGGATCAGATATTATTTTCGGTAAATAAATCCTTTAAAGGAGAAAAGCTATGGCAAACGGAATTATAACCAAGGTTGCAGGACCTCTCGTTATTGCAGAGGGAATGCGCGATGCGAATATGTTTGACGT
>JAXJWR010000049.1:0-4739 GCA_036307905.1 Acutalibacteraceae bacterium | reverse complement strand
GATGCCATTTTCCAGTTCCTCGATAAAAAGGCAAAGTTCAGACAGTCTGGCGCTTCGGAGCTTAAGCCTTAAAGAAAAATAAAGCCCCAACAGGGTGCAAACGACAACCACCACGACGATGCCCAGAAATTTAAGCAAATTCTTTCACCTCGTCGGGAGTGAAAAAGGTTATTTTGCCTCCGGGTTTGCCGTCTAAAAGCGCCACCGTCCCCACCTGTCCTTCCAAAAGTTTTTTGGTCACCGACCGAGAGGCCAGGTCGGCAAGACTTGACGCAGGGGCGGTGGTTAGAATTTTTACCCCCGAATAGAAGCTTTCTTCTATAAGACTCAGTTCCCTGCCGTTACCTACCTCGTCGAAGGCGATATAATCGGGAAACATTGTGCGAAGGGCTATTTCCACCCCTTCGGCCTTAGAAACCGCGCTTATTACGTCGGTATTGGGGCCTACGTCCAGACCTGCTCCCTCCCCGGTTTTACCGCAGATTTCACCACGGCTGTCTACCACGCAGACCCGCTTGCCCGAATAGGAAAGCAACCTTACAAGGTCACGAAGCAGGGTGGTTTTTCCTGCTGCGGGAGGGCCTGCAATAAGAAGTCCTTTATCGGCGCGGGACACAAGGGGTGCGGCACAGTCAAAAACCTGGCGGGGAATTCGGATGTTTATGGAGGTTACGTCACAGAAAACCCCGTCGCAAAACCGACCGCAGACGCCTGCTCTGCCCCCGTTTCGCATAGACAGATAGCCCTCCCGTAGTTCGGCCGTTCGGGTATAAAGCGAACGCTCGGTTATGCGGGCAATCACCTCGGAAAGCTCCTCCTTTGTGGCGGTGAGAGGATTTGTGGGCAGATAACTGCTTGCCTGACCGCAGACCGAAACGTAGAATCCCGTTTCGGCAGTTATGCAGACCGGCCCACCTGCCCGCAGGCGTATTTCGTATGCCGCAGATTTAACGGCCAACGGCAATTCTTCCAAAATATCGGCAATCCTTACAGGTAGGGCATATAAAACAGAGGAAAATCGTTCACATCTTAAAACAGTCGTTTTCACCTTCATCACCTGAAACATTTTATGTACAGGCTGTAAGCTTTAGAACATATGAGGGTATACTACTCTTGTCGAAAAAAATCACATTTATGGTAAATGACGGAAGTGGCCCGAAAAAACTTGATTTTTGCGCCTATGTATGGTAATATACCACGGTAATCTATGGCTTTTATGCATATATCCCATCCTGCCCGATGAGGCAGATCTTGCCATAGAAAAAATCTATGAAAGAAAGGATGAAAACAATGAAAAAAATCATTTGCAAGGTTGAGTACGACACCGAAAAGTCTGAGCTTGTTTTAAAGAAAACCTTTGGCCAGTTCGGCGATGCAGCAGGCTATGAAGAAACTCTTTATAAGACCGAAAGCGGCAAATATTTCCTTTACGTAAACGGCGGAGAAGAATCTCCCTACAAGAAGGAAGATATTAAGCGTATGTCTGCAGACAAGGCAACTGCCTGGCTTGAAGCCTAATTAAAGAAAAAAACACCTCATCGTGATTACTTTACGATGAGGTGTTTTTACTTATTGGTTTAGTTTTCTTCCTTCTCCTGATTGTCTAGTGCATACTTACAGCACTGTAACACCAGTAAATTAAAGGAAATGTTGTTTTTAGCGGCGGTTTCATTCAGTCTTTCAAAAAGTGGCTCGGTAAATCGCACAGTGCGAGAAATATTAGCCGACTTAAACTCTTTTTCTATTTTAAACATAATATCAACTCCTATTACAATATTATGTTCAAAACTTAAACCAATTATATAACCATTTATGGTTGCATTTCTCTATACTATGTGTTATTATCAATAAGGGGTGATAACAGATGACTGATTATAAACAAATGTACCTTACCTTGCTTGATGCCACCGAAAAAGCTATAAACGAGCTCGTTTCGGCACAGCGCGCTTGCGAAGAACTATATATTCTTTCGCAAGAGGATAACAAAAATCAGAAAAATTCGAAAAACATAAGACTTTGTGAAAAGAAAGATTCTTAAGTTCAGACTAACAAAAAACCACCCGCTCGGAACGGGTGGTTTTTATTAGTCTTCTTCGTCCTCGTCGGGCATATCCCAGTTGTGCCAGATTGCCTGAACGTCGTCGTTATCCTCCATCATTTCGATGAGTTTTTCCATATTCTTGATAGCGTCGGGGTCTTCAAGGGTGGTCATGGTCTGGGGGATGTATGCAACCTCTGCCGAAACAAAGGTGTAACCCTTAGCTTCCAGAGCGTCACGCACGGCACCAAGGTCATTGGGGTCGGTAACAATCTCGAAAACGTCGCCATCAAAGGTAAAGTCCTCGGCACCTGCCTCCAGCGCATCCTCCATTACGGTGTCCTCGTCTTTGCCCTCGGCCTCAATAATTATCTGGCCCTTACGGTCGAACATAAACATAACCGAGCCCGACTGTCCGAGATTTCCGCCGTATTTGTCGAAATAGTGACGCATTTCGCCTGCGGTACGGTTACGGTTATCGGTTAAAACTTCAACGATAACTGCGATTCCGCAGGGACCGTATCCCTCGTAAATAAGTTCTTCATAGTTATTTGCAGAGCTGTCGCCTGCGGCTTTTTTGATGATACGCTCGATATTCTCGTTAGGAACGTTAGCCGCTTTAGCCTTTGCTATGGCGTCCTTCAGCTTGCTGTTTTCCTGAGGGTTGGGGCCACCGGTCTTAACGATTACCGAAATTTCGCGGCCGATTTTGGTAAAGATTTTTGCCTTTGCGGCATCGGTCTTTTCCTTTTTACGTTTAATATTATTCCATTTAGAATGTCCTGACATAAAGATTCTCCTTGCAGTTTCATTAACTTATTTATTTTATCATATATCCTCGCCTTCGGCAAGGGCTTTTTCGCAAATAATCTCAATATCCTTAAAACAGGTTATTTCTCCGCACATTTTGCGCAGTTTTGCGGCATTTCTGACCCCCTTCATATACCAGGCAGCGTGCTTTCGCGATTCTAAAAGCACTGTTCTTTCCGACTTGTATTTTTTCATAAGGGTGAGTTGCTCCAAAAGTATTTCCAGCCGCCTTTCCAGGGGTGGCTCGGGCAGAAGGGTACCATCCTTTAGGTATGCGTTTATTTTATCGAACACCCAGGGGGTTCCGTTGGCAGCCCTGCCCACCATTACAAAATCGCAACCCGTATACTCATACATTGCTTTGGCAGAGGGGCCGTCGGTTATATCGCCGTTTCCGATTACGGGGATTTTTACGGCCTTTTTTACTGCTTTTATTACGTCTAAATCCACAGGTGGAGCGTACATCTGCATTCTTGTTCTGCCGTGTATCGTGATAGCTGATGCTCCGTTTTCTTCGCAAATTTTGGCTATGTCGACGGCATTTATACTGTCCTTGTCCCAGCCTGCGCGAATTTTAACGGTTACGGGAGTTTTTACCGATTCCACCACGGCTTTTACCACTTTCCCCGCCAATTTAGGGTCTTTCATAAGGGAACTTCCGCCGCCGTTATTTGCAACCTTTGGCGCGGGGCAACCCATATTTATGTCTATAAAATCGGGAGCGTAGCTTTCGGCAGTTTTGGCGGCCAGACCCATAATTTCAGGCTCGCACCCGAAGAGCTGATTGCCAAAGACAGCAAGGCTTCCTCTTTCTAAAAATTCGGGAGATTTTTTATCACCCAAGGTGATAGCCTTTGCGCTGGTAAGCTCCCCTACCGAGTAGGCGGCGCCGTATTTTTCACATATTTCTCTCATAGCCCTGTCGGCAACACCTGCCATTGGAGCGAGAGCTGCATATCCGTTTATTTCGCATTTTCCTATTCTCATAACGGGTCAATTATAGCTTAAAAAATTTTTGTTGTCAAATCTTAAAAATATGGTGACAATCGGCCATGTATTTGTTATAATAATATAAATATAAATTATTATGGGGTTTTTCGTTTTATGAAACTGCTTGCAATCGACGGAAACAGTATAATAAACCGTGCTTTTTACGGTATTCGGCTGCTGACTACAAAGGACGGCCGCTTTACCAATGCCGTTTACGGTTTTATAAATATTTTAAACCGCCTTCGCGAGGCCGAACAGCCCGACGGTATTGCCGTTGCCTTCGACCTTAAAAAACCTACCTTCCGCCATCTTAAGTATGCCGAGTATAAGGCAGGTCGCCACGCCACCCCGCCCGAGCTTTTAGAGCAGTTTGCCCCACTTAAAGATTGGCTCCGCGCCATGGGCTATACAGTTATCGAGTGTGAGGGCTACGAGGCCGACGATATTCTGGGCACCCTGGCAGAGGCCTGCGAGAAAAGCGGCAACGAATGTGTTATCGCTACAGGGGACAAGGACTCCCTTCAGCTTATCGGTGACCGTGTACGGGTAGTGCTTTCGGCCACACGAATGGGCGCCCCCGAAATAATCAGCTACGACAAGGCCGCACTTTTCGAAAAATACGGTCTTACCCCCGAGCAGATGATTGACCTTAAAGCCCTTATGGGCGACTCCTCTGACAACATTCCCGGTGTTGCGGGAGTGGGCGAAAAAACCGCTACCGACCTTATAAAGCGTTTTGGAAATATTGATTATATTTACGAGCATTTGGACGAGCTGGACATCAAAGCAGGTGTAAAGGCCAAGCTGGAGGCAGGACGGGAATCGGCCTTTTTCTCTCGCTGGCTGGGCACAATCTGCAAAGAGGTTCCCATCGACAACGAGCCTGCCCACTATATTTCTG
>JAXJWR010000048.1:0-3143 GCA_036307905.1 Acutalibacteraceae bacterium | reverse complement strand
GACGGAAACGTTTATATGTTCCGTCCCGATATGAATGCAAAGCGCACCAACAAGACTAACGAGCGTCTTTGTATTCCAAGCCTTCCCGAAGAGGACTTCATACAGGCAATTCAGGCTGTTGTAACCGTAGATAAGGACTGGATTCCCACCGACCCCGGCACATCTCTCTACATCCGTCCCTTTATCATTGCCACCGACGAGTATCTCGGAGTAAAACCCTCCGACACATATAAGTTTATCGTTATCCTTTCTCCCTCGGGTGCATATTATGCCAGCGGCATCAACCCCGTAGGAATCTGGATTGAGGATGAGTACGTTCGTGCCGTAAAGGGCGGAATGGGATTTGCAAAAACAGGCGGAAACTATGCCTGTTCCCTTGCAGGTCAGGTAAAGGCCCACGAGGATGGATATTCTCAGGTTCTCTGGCTAGACGGTGTAGAACGTAAGTATATTGAAGAGGTTGGCGCTATGAACATCTTCTTCAAAATCGACGGAAAAATCGTTACTCCCATGCTCAACGGTTCTATTCTCCCCGGTGTTACAAGAGATTCTGTAATAAATCTTTGCAAGTCCTGGGGTATGGAGGTAGAGGAAAGAAAAATCTCTATTGACGAGGTTGCCGAGGCTCATAAAAACGGCAAACTTGAAGAGGTTTTCGGAACAGGCACCGCCGCAGTTATTTCTCCCGTCGGCAAGCTTCGCTGGAAGGATGACGTAATGGTCATCAACGACGATAAAATCGGTGAAGTAAGTCAGAAAATTTACGATACCGTTACAGGAATTCAGCTTGGAAAACTCCCCGACGAGTTTGGTTGGCGCTTCCTTGTGTGTGAAAAATAGGTTTTTTGGGGTGGTAAATTATGATGTGGTATATGCGTTTTCCCGAAGGTAAAACAAAGGCATTAACCCTTTCCTATGACGACGGTGTTTTACAGGATAAAAGGCTCGTTGAAATAATGAACAAAAACGGAATTAAGGGCACCTTCAATATAAATTCCGCTTTCTTTGGCGATACCTGGATTACTCCCACAGGCGCTGCACGCGGAAGAATGACTGTGGACGAGGCACAGGCCTGCTATGAAAGCGGCGGTCACGAGGTTGCCGTACATTCCCATACCCATCCTTTTTTAGAACGAATACCCCTCGACTCGCTGGCTTACGAAATCATTAAAGACCGCGAAATTCTCGAAAAGGAATTCGGCTGCATCGTAAAGGGTATGGCCTATCCTATGGGAACCTTCAGCGATGAAGTAGTAAACGTCCTCAAGGCCTGCGGTATTTGTTATTCACGAACAACAAAAAGCACCGAGCGTTTCGATATTCCTACCGATTGGCTTCGTATGCCTGCAACTTGTCACCACAAAAATCCCCGTCTTATGGAGCTTGCTAAGGATTTTGCAGAAACCGACGTTACACGTTTCTCCCGTCTTTTCTATCTGTGGGGTCATTCCTATGAATTTGACGACGACGATAACTGGGACGTAATCGAAAAGTTCTGCGAGTATATCGGTGCAAGAGAGGATATCTGGTATGCCACCAATATGGAAATATACGAGTATATCGAGGCATACAACAGACTTAAAACCTCTGCCGACGGACACATTATGTATAACCCCACCAACAAAACACTTTGGATGCATAACCAAAACTGGGAGCTTTATTCCATTGGCCCCGGAGAAACACTTAAAATTTAAAAGACGCCCTGCTCCGATGAAAATTCGGGGCAGGGAATTGTTGCGTTTTATAGACACACAAAAAATCTTAAAAAAAGCATAAAATTCTTTAGCACACTACTTGACTAAAGTGAGCAAGTGTGCTATACTACATCATATCCTATTTTTTAAGCGAAAGGAAGGTCATTATGCCACAAGGTACAATGCTCAGCTTTGAAGAAATGGTATCAATGAAACTGGCCGAGCTTTTCGGAAGTTTCGGGTACAAAAAATTCAAAATGAGCAAGTTTGAAGAGTACGACCTTTACATCGAAAACAAAAGTTTCTTAAAAAGCGAAAATATCATTGCCTTTAACGACCCTACCGGAAAACTTCTGGCTTTGAAGCCCGACGTCACCCTCTCGATTGCAAAAAACACCGCCGAGCAGGAAAACGAACCTCGCAAACTTTTTTACAGCGAAAACGTTTATCGCGTATCGGGCAATATGCACGAGTTTAAGGAAATTCCTCAAATCGGTCTTGAGTTTATTGGCGATGTGGATACATATTCCCTTTGTGAGGTTATAACCCTTGCAAAGCTTGCCCTTTGTGAAATCAGCAACTCCTATGTGCTGGATATTTCCCATATGGGCCTTCTTATCGGCCTACTGGAAAGCACAGGACTTTCTTACGACGCAAGAGAAAAAATTACCGATTTTGTAGGCACTAAGAACTCCCACGAAATAAGAAGGGTGCTTTGCGAAAACGGTGTTTCCGCAGGTCTTACCGAAAAAATTGCAACGCTGGCCTCTCTTTACGGCTCTATCGATAAAATCATTCCCCTGGCCGAAAAACTTGTTGTAAACGAAACTACTGAAGCCGCCGTAAACGAGCTTAAGGAGATTTGCCATTGCCTGAAGCAAAGCGGTCAGGCCGACAACGTCAATATCGACTTTTCGGTAGTAAGCGATATAAGCTACTATAACGGCATCACCTTTAGAGGCTTTGTCGAAAACGTTCCGGGATGTATACTGTCGGGCGGCCGTTACGATAATCTTCTTAAAAAATTGGGTAAAAATGCAGGAGCGGTTGGCTTTGCAGTATATATGGATTTGCTCTCCTATCTCGGTCGCGAGCAGATAAGATACGATGCAGATATACTGCTTGTATACAGCGAAAACGACTCTCCCGAAAAGGTTGCCGAGCTTGCAACAAGTCTGAGAGCACAGGGTAACCGCGTTTTTGTTTCGTCTGTGCCCTGCAGTAATATAAAATACAAAAAGCTTTTAACCGTCGGTCGGGAAGTGGAGGAAGAAGTATGAGCAAATATATAAACATTGCCCTTCCAAAAGGCCGTCTTGGCGAAAAGGTGTACAATCTTTTTGAAGGACTTGGCTACGGCTGTCCCTCCATTCACGAAAATACCCGCAAGCTGGTTTTTGAAGACAGCGAAAACCATGTACGCTACTTCTGGGTAAAACCCAGTGACGT
>JAXJWR010000047.1:0-3901 GCA_036307905.1 Acutalibacteraceae bacterium | reverse complement strand
GTTGTCACCCATGTTACCGAATGCCATCATCTGAACGTTAACAGCGGTACCCCAAGAATAAGGAATATCGTTGTCACGACGGTATACGTTTGCACGGGGGTTGTCCCAAGAACGGAAAACAGCTTCAACAGCGCCCATGAGCTGCTCCTTAGGATCGGAGGGGAAGTCCTTGCCGATCTTAGACTTGTACTCTGCCTTGAACTGCTCAGCGAGGGTCTTGAGGTCGTCAGCGGTAAGCTCAACGTCCTGCTTAACGCCCTTTTCAGCCTTCATCTTGTCGATGAGTTCTTCAAAGTACTTCTTACCAACTTCCATAACAACGTCGGAGTACATCTGGATGAAACGACGATAGCAGTCGTATGCCCAACGTGCGTTGCCGGACTTGGCAGCCATGGTCTCAACAACGTCTTCGTTAAGACCGAGGTTAAGGATGGTATCCATCATACCGGGCATGGATGCGCGGGCACCGGAACGAACAGAAACGAGGAGGGGATTCTCCTTGTCGCCGAATTTCTTGCCGGTGATTTCTTCCATTTTCTCGATGTATTCCATGATCTGTGCCTGGATGTCATCGTTGATTTTTCTTCCATCTTCGTAGTACTGTGTGCAAGCCTCAGTGGTTACGGTGAAGCCCTGGGGAACGGGAAGACCGATTTTGGTCATCTCGGCAAGGTTAGCACCTTTACCGCCGAGGAGCTCACGCATGCTTGCGTCGCCTTCTTTAAAAAGGTAGACAAATTTTTTGCTCATAATTTACCTCCTAAATTTTACGGATTTTTTCCGTTTTTGAAGTGTTTTACCCAACAAAGTGTGTTTACTGCGTTAGGTATCAATTTACTATAACATATTTTTTCTGAAAAATAAAGTAAAATTTTTTGAAACAGGCAACAAATTTTCAAAATTATTCACCCCACCCATAGGCGAATGTGTATAAACAACCGTATTTTTATCAGATTTGCTTGTGTGTTTATCTTGGCGTTAGATACAGCGTTAGGAATAAGGGATTAGGGGTTTGCAGGCGCAAACAGGGGTGCTTCGCACAGAAAAAACTTTGTTTCGCAGAAACTTCACAGAGGTTTTTATTAAGGCTATTTTTATTAGTCAGTAGGGGCGGGTACGGCTTGACGCCCAGACCCTTTTGTCGCTTCGCGACATTTCCCCTATGAGGGGAATCACATCGGCCGCCCGACCATAAAGGCGTACCGTCTACGAAACGTTTGGCTGCGGCGGCTCGCCGCTGAGATTCTTCGTCGATCAGCTCCTCAGTTTGCTTCTCTTGTTCTTGAAATTTTCAAAAGGCAGTGATATAATGTGTATTTGTAAAAACAAGGAGATGAAATTATGTCTGAAGTATTTATTTCCACCCTTTCGCAGATGCTGGTTATGCTTATTTGTATGGTAATCGGCTTTGTGCTTAGAAAGGGGGCTCTTTTGCCCGAAAACGCCGGTGCGGTTATGAGCAAGCTGGAAAACTACATTTTCGTTCCTGCCCTCATAATACACACCTTTATGACCTACTGCACACCCAAGGCGCTGGGCGAAAACTATATGCTGGTGCTGCTCTGCGGCGGAGTGCTTACGGTTGCTCTGTGCATTTCGTTACCTTTGTCTGCCGTCTTTGCTAAAAACGACAACTACAAGAGAAACATATATAAATATGCTCTCACCTTTGGAAACTTCTCCTTTATGGGTAATGCTATTGTCCCTGCTATTTTGGGTGAAAGCGCCCTCTACCCGTATATGATGTATCTTATTCCCCTTAACGTTGCGGTTTACACCTGGGGTGTTATGATTCTTGTTCCCAAGGGGGAGAAAAAGAAGAGCATACTTTCCTCTCTGCTTAATCCCATATTCATATCTATTCTTATCGGTGCCGCTTTGGGTCTTACCGGTGCGGTGGACTTCATTCCGGCCTTTGCCCTTAAAACCATCGACTATTGCAAGGCCAGCATGGCCCCTGTGGCAATGATTTTAACCGGCTTTGTAATCGGTGGTTATAATATTAAAGAACTGCTCACCGATAAGAAGATTTATATAGCAACCGCCCTTCGTCTTATAGTTTTCCCCGCTATTTTCCTTGCACTGCTTTATTTTGCAGGCAGTCTCATCGGAATTCAGCAGGAGCTTTTACGTCTGGCGCTAGTGCTGACCCTCTTCGCCTATGCCACCCCTCTGGGACTCAACACGGTGGTATTCCCTGCCGCCTACGGTGGGGACACAAAAACAGGAGCCTCTATGGCAATGATTTCCCACACCCTCTGTGTTATCACTATTCCTATAATGTATGCCCTTCTTACGGGGGTTCTCGATAAAATAATGTAGCAAACCCGTCCCGAAAGCATAAACTGTGAAAGGAGCTGATTTTATGACGATAGTCTGGCTTACTGCACTCGGAGTGGGAGGCGCAACGGTTATTGGTTCACTTTTCGGATTTTGCTTTAAAAACATATCCCATCGGTTTAGCGATATTGTTCTTTCCTTCGCTGCGGGGGTAATGCTGGCTGCGGCGGTAATCGGCCTTGTACTGCCGTCCTTAGAGCACGGCGGAAAATTCGGTCTGCCCATCGCGGTTGCAGGAATTTTTGCAGGTGCATTCTGTCTTAATCTTATAGATAAATTCGTTCCCCACCTGCACAGATTCGTTGGTGCAGAGGAATCCCATCCCGAAGGTTCTGCAAGACTTAACAAGGTTTTGCTTTTCGTTACGGCAATCGCCATCCATAACCTGCCCGAAGGAATTGCGGCGGGGGTCGGATTTGGAACGGGCAACACAGCCGAAGCCCTTACGGTAGCAGGTGGCATCGCCCTTCAGAATATACCCGAAGGAATGGTTATAATCGGCCCTATGCTGGCGGCGGGAATTTCTGCAGGAAAAACCTTTGTCTGCGCTATGCTGACGGGAGTTATCGAGGTTCTGGGAACCCTGATGGGCTACTTTGCTGTTTCGGTTTCCTCGGTGATTTTACCTTTTGCCCTTGCCTTTGCGGGAGGAACAATGCTTTACGTAATAAGCGACGAAATGATTCCGGAAACCCACGCCCACGGCAGCGAAAGGGGAGCGACCTTTGCCCTGCTTATTGGCTTTTGCGTAATGCTGGCAACAGATTTCTATTTAGGATAATTAAAAAAGGATAGAGCTCGAAGAATTTCGTTCTCTATCCTTTTTATTTTTTACAGCTCTACAAATGTGGGGGTATGATGTGTGGAAGGCAAAAACTTATCAAGCACATCTGCTGTTTTTATTTTCAGACTGGAGGAATTGTCGCAGGGGTGACAGCCGAAATACTCCATATTCAGCACGTCTTTATCAATAACCAACCTTACCTTAAGTCCCTTGTCGAAAAGCAGACCCAGCACCGAGGCCGAGCCGGGGGTGCAGTTTATAAGGGACTCCATATGCTCGGGAGAGGCAAAGGAAAGACGGGAACAGCCGAGCTGTGGGGATAAAAGCTTGGTTTTAAAGGGCTTAGCTCCCGGCATTATAAGAAGGTAAAAATCGGTTTTTTGGGAATTGCACAGAAAAAGGTTTTTAAGAATTTCGGCCCCCAGCGCCTCGCCTATTTCGATACAGCCCTCAATGGTTCCGATATGCTCGTGAGAAACCCGTCCATACTCGATACCCAGCTCCTCAAGGCGGTCGTAACAGACCGCTTCTTTTTCGGTGCAGTCGGGCTTTCGAAAGGGGTATACCGTTTTATCGCTGAATACTGAATTTTCCATTTAAAGTCGCTCCATTTCTTTCTTTATGGGGGGGAGTATAAACAGGCGCATAACCACCGTAAAGGCAATTTCCAGCACCACCGTCAGCAGCATAATGCCCAGCGCCAGCGCGTACCAGTCGTTGCCCAGCAGCAGATAGGGGGCAATGATCAAAGCTACGGTAATGCAGTAAGCCACGCCC
>JAXJWR010000046.1:0-1215 GCA_036307905.1 Acutalibacteraceae bacterium | reverse complement strand
TCTAAAAAAGCCATTAACACCAGCACAACACCACATATAAAGGCAGCCGAGGTTTCGAAGTTTATTCTTTTCATAAAACCGATTGATTTCCTTCCTGTTTCATTTTATCCCTGTTTTTTTAAAACAATGGCGGTTCTGTTGGGGATATAGCATTTGAAGCCCTCCCAATTATCGGGAGTGGTGAAGCTTTCATACTCGGCAGAGGTATCTACCCGCGAGAAGCCTCCGAACTCGCCGCTGTCGGAGGAAAGGACAACCTTATACCTTCCCTTTTCTCCCACAGGAACAAAATAACCGTCGAAGGAGCTTGTGGGGTGGAAGTTGAAAATAAACACGGTGTCGCCCTTGGTGTAGATAAGGATTTTATCCTCCTGATGAAGCCATCTGTTTTCGGCGGTTAAATTAAGCAGGTCGCCTTCCTTCAGCAGCTTTATCATTGCCTTGTCGAAGTTATTAAGCTCCACGTATCTGAGGTCGGTATTATCCACAAGACTCCACTGCCTGCGGCAATAGTGGTAGCTCCAACCGTTGCCCTCACGGGGGAAGTCTATCCATTCGGGATGACCGAACTCGTTACCCATAAAGTTAAGATAGCCCTTGCCCGCCAGAGATGAGGTGATAAGACGTATCATTTTATGAAGGGCGATTCCCCTGTCTATCACAAGGTTTCCGCCAAACTTGTTCATACCGGTATACATATCGGCATCGCAAAGACGGAACATTATAGTTTTGTCGCCTACCAGGGCCTGGTCGTGGGATTCGCAGTAGCCTATGTTCTTTTCCTGCGGACGGCCTGAGGTAAGCTCGTACCAGAGCTTGCCTATATCCCAATTTTCGTCGGTAAACTCTTTAATTGTTTTAATCCACAAATCGGGCACGCCCATAGAAAGACGGTAATCGAATCCGATTCCGCCATCCTTTATGGGGATGCACATACCCGGCATACCCGACATATCCTCTGCCACAGTAATGGCATTTCGATTAATTTCGTGTATCAGCTCATTTGCAAGCTGTAAATATGTAACTGCTTCCACATCTGTATTCATAGAAAAATACATACTATAATTGCTGAATGCACTTCCTAAACCGTGGTCGTGGTAAAGCATTGAAGTAACACCGTCAAAACGGAAACCGTCAAAATGGAATACCTTCATCCAATATTTAAGGTTGGATAACAGAAAATGCAGTACCTCATTTTTACCGTAATTAAAAAGC
>JAXJWR010000045.1:0-1589 GCA_036307905.1 Acutalibacteraceae bacterium | reverse complement strand
GGTAACGTTAAGGGGAGAGTCCTCTGTAACCTCACCGAGCTGACCGTTCTTGTCGAGGTAATCCTTGTAAACTTCAGCCATGCCCGAATAGTTTGCTTTATCTCCGGAAAGAGGATAGAAACCAACCGTCATGGTTGCCTTTGTCATGCTGTGTGCATAAACGTCGGTAAGCACCTTCCACTGCATCTGCTGCATGTAGTTGGATGCGTAGTCACGAAGCTGGAAGGAAGCGTAGACACCGCTTGCCATAAGGGTGGAGGAACCGGTCTTTGTACCGATATATGCGGCCTCGCTTGCGTTTTCAATGATAGCGCAGGTTCCGAGGTTGCCTTCCTTGGCACCGAATACGGGAATGCGGGCTTCCTTGGTTGTGTTGATCAGGTCGGTTCTTGCCATTACGGGGTCGTAACCGTAGAGAGGAGTCATAAACTCCACGCCGCCGTCGTCGATGGTCTTGGTATCAACGAGGGCACCCGAACCTGAGGGGATGAAGAGGTAAGAATCCTCTTTATCGTTGTTGGCAGAGCACCAGAAGGGGCAGATTTTAACGGCAACCGCCTTGAATCTGTCATCTTCAAGAATCTGCTCGGAGTTAACCGAAACAGCTACCGAATCTTCACGGAGCACGAACTCCATGGGAATCATAATCTTAACGTCGTTAAGGAAGTATTTAACTCTGATTCCGTTTTCAATTTCTTCGGTAACAACACGGCCTTTTTCGTTTTTAACGGCCGAGGTCGTAGAACGAGCAAATGTATCGTCTGCGTTGCTTACGGTGTCAAGCACCTGAACGATACAAGCCGAGGCTATCTCATCCGAGGTCATAACGATGCCGAGAGGGTTGTTGGCGGCGGCGCCGTCAGAACTCAGCTCGGGAACAACGCCCCAACGGTTGGATGTGCCCTTTTCGGTGAGATATACGGCCATATTGGTGCCGTCCCACTTGAGTTCAAACTTGTCGTTTGAAGCGATGAGCGCGTTTGCCGCAGGAGTTTTGCTCTCCTCAGGATAGTTCTCTGTGTAGGAGGCGGGGGACCAGATGTCGCCCGTGGTCCAGCCTGTCATACAGAAAACGATGACAGCGCCTAAAATCAGGCATATAAATTTTTTCATTCAGTCCCCTCCTTTACATCAAAAGTTCGATAATGATCGTGGATAAGAATCCGCCAAGCTGCTGGAGGAGTATACCTACGAGAATGAGCAGGAATATGATTGCTGCCATACCGAGTATGGTGAGGACAGAGGTTCCGAGGAGTCTTCCGAAGGAATAGTCGTGGATACGCATAAGTCCGATGACAAGCATAAGTCCTGTATAGATCATTGCGGCGGTGGTCATAATTCCGAGGAAGCTTGCTTCTGCGGGGAGAAGGAAGTTTGTGAGGATTATGTAGAGCACGCGCTCGATGATCATGGGCATAAGGCTGTAACAGGTAACAACAAAGATTTCCTTGGCTTTACCTTTACCTTGCATAAGGGTTGTTACGAGCCAGTTAGCAATAACCCAAAGAACGACCAGACCTGCACTCTGAACAAATACCCAAAGTGAGTTAAATGTGCCGGGGTCGTAGTTTGTGAAGAGGAATCCGCCC
>JAXJWR010000044.1:0-2416 GCA_036307905.1 Acutalibacteraceae bacterium | reverse complement strand
TACATCACCGAATCGACAAAAATACTTCGGGCCTTTTAATGGTAGCCAAAAACGATAATGCCCACATTTTTCTTGCTAAGCAGATAAAGGAACATTCCTTCACCCGCGAATATGAGGCGGTGGTCTACGGGGTTATAAAGCAGGACTCAGGCACAATAAATGCTCCCATAGGCCGTCACCCCGTAAAACGCAAGCAAATGTGTGTTATACAGCGAAACTCTAAAGAGGCTGTAACCCACTTTGAGGTTATAAAAAGGTACCAAGGTTTCACCCACGTAAAATGCCGTCTGGAAACGGGAAGAACCCATCAGATAAGGGTACATATGGCCCATCTCGGCCACCCCGTAGCAGGTGACGATGTTTACGGTCCCAAAAAGGTTATAAAGGAGCTTAACGGTCAGTGTCTCCACGCTAAAAAAATCGGCTTTGTACACCCGAGCGGAGAGTATATGGAGTTTGATTCCAACCTGCCGTGCTACTTTATAGAATTTTTACAAAAACTGGAAAGGAGCAACTAATGGCTCTTTTTGAAAATTGCCTTTTAGCATCGGATGTGGACGGTACCCTTGTCGACACCGGAATAATAGCTCAAAGAAATATCGAAAAAATCAAATATTTCTGTGAGCAGGGCGGAACATTTGTTATTGCAACGGGCAGAAGTTCGGGTGCAATCGGACAAGTCTTTAATTTTATAGATAAATCCCTTTTAGGCCCCTGCGTATTCTTAAACGGCGGTATGATTTACGATTTCAATAACGAAAAAGAACTCTATGCCGACCTTCTCCCTGAGCATGCAAAGCTGTATGCAAAAACCGTTTTTGAAAAGCATCCCGATATTGGTATTGAGGTTCATTCTAACTCGAGGATTTTCGTGCTTAAAGCCACGGCCGAAACCGAGCTTCACGAGGATTACGAAATGCTCGACCGCGAGTACGTAACCTTTGACGATATTAAAGACGAAAATTGGAACAAAATACTCTACGCCTGCGACGATCAAGCCGCCTGTGACAGACTTGCCGGAACCCTTCGCAGTATCGACGGGGGAGACTGCTTCTTTGTTCAAACGGGTGTTGTGATAAACGGCGTAATGCACATATATTTTGAGCAGATGCCAAAGGGCACCAATAAAGGCAAAGGCCTTAAAAAACTGTGTGAAATTCTTAATATTAAGAAGGGCGGATGCTTCGCCATAGGTGATTATTATAACGACCTGGAAATGCTTCGTGCCGCAGATGTTTCTGCAACTATGGCCAACTCTCCCGAAGATATTAAAGAAATTGTTAATTTTGTCGGAGGAACCTGTCTTGATGGCGGAGTTGCCGACTTTATAGAATATTTATCCAAATCGGAGGTACAAAAATGAACGCTGCAAAGAAAAAAGAACTCAGCATCGCGGCTGCCAAGATCAGAAGAGGAATAATCGACGGAGTACATTCTGCAAAAGCAGGACATCCCGGCGGATCTCTTTCGATAGCAGACCTGATGGCTTATCTCTATTTTGATAAGATGAACATCGATCCTGCAGACCCCAAAAAGGCCGATCGTGACCGTCTTGTTCTTTCTAAAGGTCATGCCGCACCCGCACTTTATGCCGCTCTGGCTCACAGAGGCTTCTTTCCTGTAGAGGAGCTTCTTACCCTTCGCCACACAGGCGCACGTCTCCAGGGACATCCCGATATGAAACACATCCCCGGAGTTGATATGTCCTCCGGTTCTCTCGGCCAGGGAATTTCCTGTGCCGTTGGAATGGCTCTTTCGGCTAAACACTTCGGAGATACCTATCGCGTATATGCTGTTCTGGGCGACGGCGAATGTGAGGAAGGCCAGGTTTGGGAAGCTGCAATGTTTGCCGCAAATAAGGGTCTTTCCAACCTTACCGCATACGTTGATTTCAATAATCTTCAGATCGACGGTACCTGCTACGAGGTAAACTCTCCCGCACCCCTCGACAAGAAGTTCGAGGCCTTCGGCTGGAACGTAATCGTTATCGACGGCCACGACATCGAGGCTATCGAAGCTGCAACCCTCGCCGCCGAAAAGGTAACCGATAAACCCACCGCTATCATTATGAACACCGTTAAGGGTAAGGGAGTTTCCTTTATGGAAAATCAGTGCGGATGGCACGGTAAAGCCCCCGGAGACGAAGACCACGCTACTGCAGTTGCCGAGCTCGAGGCTCAGCTTGCAGCACTTATGTAAGGAGGACATTAACAATGGCAGATGTAAAGAAAATTGCTACAAGAGATGCCTACGGTGCCGCTCTTGTTGATCTTGGAAATGAAAGAAACGACTTCATCGTAATGGATGCAGACCTTGCCGAAGCTACCAAAACAGGTGCTTTCAAGAAGGCTCATCCCGACCGTTTTTATGACTGCGGAATCGCAGAAGGAAATATGATGAGCATTGCCGCAGGCTT
>JAXJWR010000043.1:0-1493 GCA_036307905.1 Acutalibacteraceae bacterium | reverse complement strand
TTTTATAAAAAATATGTTATAAATAAACTATCAGGAAATATAACTTATTTGTCGTATGGAGGAAAAACTGTGCGAAATTATTTTATTGAAAAAAACTATCCATCTCTTAATAAAAACGGTATTATGTTTTTCGACCATCCTGTTATTAAGTTCGATTGCTGTCTTGCTCATATACAGTCTTCTATTGAATTTATACATTTTATAACCGGAGAATATAATATTTACAGCGATGGTGAACGCTTTACGGCGCACTCCGGTGACACCGTTCTTTTTCGGGCGGGCACCGTTCATTCTATCACGTCAAACGATATAGGCACGGGACATTATTTAGTTTTACAAATAACCCTTGAACAGCTTCTTGCCTTATCGGACAAGGATTACGGAAATCATTATGTTATTGCGCTGTCGAACGGGGCAAGCGAAAGTAAAAAATTTTGGAAGAAAGAAGAGTGTGAACAAAAGGGTATCACCGACTGCTTTAACCGGATGTTCAGCGCAAGTTGTAATTATATCTGGGGAAACGACCTTCGTCTTAAAGCCTCGATTGCAGAGCTACTGCATATAATACTTACAGATTTAGGCCAACAAAACGTTATAAGCGAGGCAGGCAAATCACTTACCATCCAGATTTATGACGTAATGAAATACATAAACGAGCATTATGCCGAAAATCTTACCGCGGAACAATGCAGCAAACAGTCAAATATGAGTTACAGCTACTTTTCCCGAAACTTCAAAAAAATTTCGGGTATGACCTTTAAGGATTATCTTAACCTTGTGCGAATTACCAACGCCGAAAGACTTCTTATAACCACCGACCTTTCGGTTTCGGAAATTTCGCAAAAGGTTGGTTATAACAGCGAATCTTATTTTATTGCCACATACAAGGCGATAAAATCCATTACTCCCCTCGCCTTTAGAAAAAGCCTTGAATCAAAGTAAATATACGAATGCAAAAGAACCGCTCGTCAGAGCGGTTCTTTTGCTGAAAGGATATATACAATTACTTGGGAAAATTTTAGTTAGGCAGAAGGAGCTTCTTATCGTAGCCGGCGCCGATATTGAACTTATAGATTACCTCATCGGAAACCGACATTATATCGTAGCAAGCCTCAAACTCGCCTCTCCAATTTCTGTACAAGTACTGCCATGTAACATTGGGGCTGGTAAAGTCTGTATCGTTACCTCCCTTAACACTTGCAGTTCCTGAAATTATCTGCCAAAGTTTTACATCCTTGGTGAAATAATATGCTTCGGAATGCTTGTGTCCACCCTGGAAGGACATTATCTTACCGTCGCCTAAGGTGGTATAGTCTACATTTATTCCGAGTGAAGGATTATTGTAGACGGTTCTGCCGTTAAAGGCGGTCAAAATTTCACGCAGACCGTCTCCGTAAGAACCACCGCAGGTTTCGTAATCAATTCCGGTATGAGACAGGAATATTACGTTTCCGTTGAAGTCGGCAAGTGCAGTTTGTGCAACCCACTGAAGC
>JAXJWR010000042.1:0-4786 GCA_036307905.1 Acutalibacteraceae bacterium | reverse complement strand
GGCAATAACTTCAGGCCTTATCATTTTCCCGGCCTGCTTCGCCTTTGACGTTCCCGTAAACAACGGCCCCGCCCTTATATTTATGACCCTGCCCCGAGTTTTCAATAATATACCTCAGCCTTTTGGTCAGATAATAGGAAGCTTTTTCTTCCTTTTCCTCTTCTTTGCCGCATTTACCACCGTTATAGCTGTTTTCCAGGCCATAATTGCCTGCTGTCAGGACAAGTTTGGTTGGAGCAAAAAAGCAACCTGCCTTATATGCTGTGTCGCCTTGATGGTTCTTTCCTTGCCTTGCGTTTTCGGGTTTAAATACGTAAATTTCAGTTTCCTGGGAGATAGTAAGACGGTACTTGATATCGAGGATTTCCTCGTCAGTAATCTGCTGCTTCCCATCGGCTCAATAATTATTGTGCTTTTCTGTGTGGTAAAACGTTACGGTTGGGGATTTGAAAACTTCTGCAAGGAAGCCAATACAGGTAAAGGCCTTAAAATAGCCAAATGGATGAAGCCTTATTTTGTTTATGTTCTTCCTGTTATTGTTGTGGCGGTATTTGTGCTGAGTATGCTCAGTTTTTTTAAAGTTTTATAAATAGGGGTGCTAATTATGCTTAAAATAGGACTTTCTTCCTGCAGTAAACCACTAACCGAAAAACTGTTTAAAGAGTATGCAGAAGCGGGTATTTCCTGTATGGAAATTTCTGTCGGAATGGAGGAAGCAGACCAACTTGATTGGCCGTCCCTTTTTGCCTGGTCGCAGAAGTATGGGGTAGAGCTTTGGTCCTTCCATTTGCCATTCTGTCCCTTTAATGTTATGGACATTTCTTCACCCGACGAGGAGCTTCGTCAGCGCTCGGTGGCCAAATGTGCCGACTATATGATAAAAATTGCCGATTTTGGAGTGAATGTATTTGTTATTCATCCCAGCGGAGAGCCTATCGACGAGGAAAAACGTCCCGAATATATGGCTCAGGCTCAAAAAAGCCTTAAAGAACTGGCCGACGTTGCCGATAAATGTATGGTAACCCTGGCGGTAGAGGACCTTCCCCGCACCTGTCTCGGAAGAAACTCCTCAGATATGCTGGAGCTTGTTTCGGCCGACGACCGCCTTGGTATTTGTTTCGACACAAATCATCTTCTGGGTGAGAATATTGTTGATTTTATCAGCAAAGTAGGACACAAGATGGTAACTACCCACATTTCCGACTATGATTTTGTAAACGAGCGTCACTGGTTACCGGGTGAAGGAGATATTGACTGGACTTCACTTTATAATGCTTTAACTGCTGTCGGTTATACCGGCCCTTGGCTATATGAGCTTGGCTTTAATGCTCCAAAAAGCATTAAGCGCCATCGCAATCTTACCTGTAAGGATTTTGCTGATAACGCAAAAGATATTTTCGCAGGCAATAAACCCGAAACTATCGGAAACAGATATAAAAAAATTAACTTCTGGGGCGAACCCGAGGAAGAATAAAAAACAGGAGCTGACTTCTTTGTGAAGTTAGCTCCTGTTTTTGTTATTATTTTAAAAGACCCCTTTTAAAGGCGGAAGGGGAGCAGCCTATAATCCTGCTGAACTGCTTGCTGAAGTGATATTCATCGTAAAATCCAAGGTTATAGGCAACCTCCTTAATTTGCATATCGGGAAAGTTTTTAAAATACGAAACCGCCTGTTCCGCCTTAAACTTAAGAATATACTGATGAATGGTAATACCGCATACCTCTTTAAACCTGTTTTCGGCCGTCTTAACCGAAACACCCACGCGGTCGGCCAGTTCTTTATTGCCGAAAAACCTTTCGGGACTGCGGTGAATAATGCTTTTGATCTGTTCCACAAGCGGACTTTGCTCCGATGTTTCAATATCGTCGTTCAGTTCGCAAATGAGAAGCTCGGCCAGTATGCCGGCTTTTTTATCTTTGCCGGCCAGCTTTGCCTCCACAATGTCACGAAAAATGCGTTTTACGTTTTTGCGTCCGCTGACGTTGGTTAACATTAGCATTCCGTTTTGGTCTGTAAAACCGTCACCCTCACTGCAGGAAAGGTGGAAATACATTGTTTTAGTTTCCTTTGCACAAGGAGAAACTCCGTAATGACGATTATTTGCCGAAAGTATCAGTAACGAGTCCTTTTCCAACGTGAACACTTGGTCGTTTTGTCCTATTTTCCATTCGCCCTCAAGCATGTATATAAAATCGTGCTCGGCCATGCTTCTTTCGGGGTGTATAAAGGGAGTAGCATAGTAATTTATGTTGGCCTCGGTTACTTTTCTGTTGATGTTTTCTTCAAAAATCAGATTCATATTTCACCTCGATTTTTTCTTTATTTTACATTTAAAATTCTTTTTTGTCAATTCCAAAATAATGCCGTCTGGTTTATACTTTCTATGGAGGCTGATGCTATGCGCATTTTTGGTAAAGGCTTTAACTATCGGCAAGATGGACCTGGAAATCGCCTGGTGTATCATTTGTCGGGCTGTAATATGAAATGTATTTGGTGCTCCAATCCCGAGGGGATGGATCCCTTGGTAGGTAAGGAATATACCATTGACGAGCTTTTTTGCGAGTGTAAAAGCTGCGTTCCTATGTTTTTTGACGGTGGTGGCGTCACCTTTACGGGAGGGGAGGCAACCCTACAAGCAGAACAGCTTATAACCCTGTTAAAACTGCTCCGTAAAGACGGTATCAATACCTGTGTTGAGACCAACGGCACCGGTAAAAGACTTTTAGAAATCAGCAGTTATGTTGATTATCTTATAATGGATTTCAAGCATTTTGACTGCGACGCACTAAAAAAGTATACAGGTGTAGGAAACGAAATTATAAAGGAAAATTTCAAAAAGCTTTGCCAATCGGGCAGACAGCTTCATATCCGCATACCTCTTATAAACGAAATAAATTCTATGGACCCCGTTTCCTTTGCAGAGTTTTTTTCGAGCGAGGATACACAAAACGTCGTATTCGAATTTTTACCCTATCACGAATATGGCAGGGATAAATGGAAAACCGAGTATAAGGTTAAAAACGGTTTTATCACCCCCGAACAACTAAAAAATTTTTATACCACCTTTGAAAATTACGGTTTGAAAACAGTTTCAACTTAAAAGGAGAATAAATATGAACACTATTTGTAAAAAAGGGCAAATAACCCAAATGGCAAAGGCTCTTTACCGCGAGGAAAGGGAAATAAAACGTCTTGACGGCTGGTTTTTAGCCAAAGAAACCGAAATGCTTTGCGACGAAAAATATAGCGGATGTTCTCCCGAAGTAAAAAAAGCACACCTTTTGTGCGAGGTTATAAGAGCTATCCCTCTTTCCCTCAGCGATAACGCAATATTTGTAGGCACCCAGCGTGATGCGTTTGCCAGAAGCTATGCTCTTATAAATCCCTCCTTTACGGTTAAAGGCTTTTCGGGTTATTGCGACCCTATGGCAATTTATAACGACATCGAGCCCGACGGCGAATTCACCGAAGAGCGTATAAACCGTGTAAGGGATTTTACCTCTAAAACCAAAATGGTAAAGATGTTAAATGAAACCTATTCCAAAGCCGAAAGCTATATGGGCGAGGTTATCTTTTTTGTCGAGCAGGTAACAGGCCACGTTATTCCCGATTTTCGCTATGCTCTAAAGCATGGAATAGATGCGCTTATCACAGAGGCAAAAGCTAAAGACGGCGAGTTTTACGAGGCTGCAGCCGTATCTATTAGTGCCGTTAAAATACTTATTGACCGTTATCTTGAACTTATCGCTCAGCAAAAAACAACCGCATCAGAGGAGAGAAAACTACGGCTTTCCGTTCTTGAAAAGGCCCTTAAAAACATTTACGGTAAAGGTGCAAGTAATCTGTACGAGGCTCTTCAGCTTTATATTTTGCTGTGGCAGATAATGTGTCTTGAGCAGGCTCCCAACCCCTATGCCTTCTCGGTAGGAAATGCCGACAGAATCTTCGAGCCATACCGCGGAGACCTTACAAGGGAAGAGGCATCCGAGCTGTTTAAGCATTTCCTCGTTTTCTATAATGTAGGCGACAGAAGCTGGGCCATCTCTCAAAACGTTCTCATAAGCGGTCGCGATAACCAAGGCAACGACCTTACGAATACTATGTCCTACGCAATTATGGATGCATATTTTGATATGATGCTTCCCCAGCCTATCCTTTCGGTAAAACTCCATAAAAACACCCCCGCAAAGCTTTACGAGGAAATGGGCAAATTTTTCTTCACCCCCGGAATGCTTACACCATCCCTCTTTAACGACGACGCCCTTTTCGAGGTTTTGGCCTCAAATGGGGCAGAGGAGGCAGATATTCCCGATTACAGTATCGCAGGCTGTCAGGAGCCTTTGATTATGGGTAAAGATAACGGAAACACCACCAATAGCTGGCTGTCACTGCCTAAGGTTTTGGAAATGGTGCTCCACGGCGGAAAATCATCAATAACGGGAAATACCCTTATGGAAGCGCCCGAGTGCAGTCTTAAAACCCTTCGTGATGATTTCTATAAAACACTCGATAACGTAATCAATAAAATGATAGAATCGGCAAATGGTGCCTCGGTAGCCCTTGCCGAGCTTAGGGTTCCATTTTTAAGCTGCTTTATGGGTGGCCTGGAATACGGCGCCGATATGCGCGACATCAAAAGACAGGGAACAAAGTATAACGGAAGCGGCTGTCTTGTTCACGGTCTTACCGTTCTGGCTGATTCCTTTATCGCTATCGACAAATTTATCGAAAAATACGGCGACACATTTAACCCGAAACGCGAAAACTGGGAGCCGATCAACGGCG
>JAXJWR010000041.1:0-4912 GCA_036307905.1 Acutalibacteraceae bacterium | reverse complement strand
GCAGAGGCTCTCTTCGACAAGGCTGCCGAAACCTCCAAGGAGGCTCGCGCCCACCTCGAAAAGCTTGCTGAACTCTACGGCAAATAATTTATCTATAAAGAAACGCTACTGTCCTCGGACAGTAGCGTTTCTTGTTAAATTTCAGATTTCAGGTTAAATAGTTCTTCCACCAAAACTCCTCTGGTTTCCTGTGGGGTGGAAAAGACTATTTGTGTTTCGGTTGCACCAAACTCTTGTAGTCTGTTTATAAACAGGTCGAGATTTTCGGTGGTGTCAAAGGCAACCTTTATAAGCATCGAGTAGTGTCCCGTTACGCAGTTGCACTCCAGAACGTTGGGGTGTGCGCAAATAAAGGGGTAAAATTCAGGCTTTCTTGTGGGGGCCAGCTCTAAGTTAATAAAGGCTGTTACGGGGAAGCCCAGTTTTTTATAGTTCAGCCTTACGCTGTATCCGCTAATAATTCCTTCTGCCTCCAGCTTTTCAATTCGGGCCGCGGTAGCAGGGGAGGAAAGGTATATCTGTTCAGCCAAAACCTTTAGGGGCATTCTGGCATCTTTTTCCAGTAGTGAAAGAATTTTAACGTCAATATGATCCATGGCTTTTCCTTCTTTTTTATAGACTATTTAATAATATAATTTATCGTTTTAACAAAGTCAAGCAAAATTAAAAACCATTACTTTAAGCCACTAAACATGCGCGTTTTTACAATATATTTAGGTGGAATTGCAATAGTATATTACATAATTTTATGATATTATAAACATAGTACATTTATATTGTCAAAAAGAGGATTATCATTGCCTTCCTCGACAGAATCGCTTCGTAAAACGAGGCCGAAAAACTTGTAGCAAAAATCAGCTGCTAAAACGCAAAAAAACTAACAAATTTTTAGAGAAGAGGTAAAACTATGGCAGACATCAAAATTTATGCATTTGCCGATGAGGCAAGCCCCAATATCGACGAGCAGATTGTGGCTATGAAGAAAAATGGACTTCAGGGCCTCGAAATTCGCAACGTTGACGGTACCAACATATCTAAAATAACCATCGAAAAGGCCAAAGAAGTCAGAAAGAAGATGGATGACGCAGGCCTTACCGTATGGTCTATGGGCTCACCTATCGGTAAGATAGATATCGAGAAAGATGACTTCGCCGCCCATCTCGAGGAATTTAAGCACACTATCGAGCTTGCTCATATTCTCGGCGCAGAGAATCTTCGTATGTTCTCATTCTTTATGCCCAATGATAAAGACCCTGCCGATTTCAGAAACGAAGTAATCGATCGTCTTGGTAGATTCGTTCAGGTAGCAAAGGGAAGCGGAATAGATCTCTGCCACGAAAACGAGAAGGGAATCTACGGCGATATCGCTGTTCGCTGTCTCGACGTTTTAAAGGCCGTTCCCGAGCTTAAGGGAGTTTTCGACCCCGCAAACTTTGTTCAGTGCGGACAAGACACCTTAGAGGCATGGGATATGCTTAAATCTTATATCAAATATTTCCACGTGAAGGACGCCTTTTCCGACGGCTCGGTTGTACCCGCAGGCGAAGGCGAAGGTAATCTTAGAATAATCGTTCCCGACTACATCAAAATGGGCGGAAAACACTTCACTATCGAGCCTCATCTTCACGTATTCAAAGGTCTCGATGAGCTCGAACAGAAGGGCAACGAAACCAAGCTCGAGAGTCGCTACGTGTTCAGAACCAACGAAGAGGCTTTCGACGCCGCTTGTAACTCCTTTAAATCTTTTATCTAAGGAGTATTTTTTATGGAAATAGGTTTTCAGTTTTACACTATTCGTGACTTTTGTAAAGATTTAGAAGGCTTTGACGAAGCGCTTAAAAGAACTGCCGACATAGGCTATAAAAACATTCAGGTTTCGGGTACCTGCGATTTCGAACCTGCTTGGCTCAAGGAAAAGCTTAAGACCTACGGACTTAAGTGCGTGCTCACCCATAACAAGCCCGATAAACTCCTTTCCGACCCTATCAAGGTAGCAAAGGAGCACGATGTTTTCGGCTGTGACTTTGTAGGCTTGGGCTATGCAAACTTCGACGAGGAGGATTCCTTGAAGAAGTTTATAAGCGACTATAAGCCCGTATCCGAGGCCCTTAAAGCTAATGGTAAGTACTTTATGTATCACAACCACGCTCACGAGTTTGAGAACAGGGATGGCAAGCTTATTATAGAGCATATTGCCGACAACTTTGATAACGAACTTTTCGGTTTCACTCTCGATACCTTCTGGGTGCAGGCAGGCGGCGGAAACCCTGCTGAGTGGATAGAAAGGCTTTCCGGCAGACTTCCCTGTATCCATATCAAGGACTATGGTATCAAGAGTTCCGAAAGAAAAATGATGCCTGTCGGTGAGGGAAATCTTAACTGGGCAAAAATATTTGAAGCCGCCGAAAAAGCAGGCACAAAATATATGATTGTTGAGCAGGACGACTGTAACGGTGAAGACCCCTTCGCCTGTGCAAAACGCAGTTACGACTATCTCAAAAGCTGCGGCTTTTAACTAAAAATTATATTTTGAGGTGACAAAATATGGATAAAAAAGTGAAACTTGGTATAATTGGATTTGGTAATATGGGAAGCGGCCATGCCAAAAACATAATGGAAGGGAATTGCCCCGAAATCGAGCTTGTGGCCATTGCCGATATTAAGCAGTCCAGAAGAGATGCTGCGAAGGAGCTTTACGGAGATGCTATCACCGTTTTCGACGATGCCGAAAAAATGATGGACAGCGGTCTTGTTGACGCAGTTCTCGTCGCCATTCCTCATTATGACCATCCCAAATACTCTATTTCCGCAATGGAGCGCGGTATTCACGTTATGTGCGAAAAGCCCGCAGGGGTTTATGCAAAGGCAGTTCGCGAGATGAACGAGGTTGCCGATAAGCATCCCGAGGTTGTTTTCGGAATGATGTTCAATCAGCGCACCAACCACGTTTACAGAAAAATGCGCGAGCTTGTTCAGTCGGGCAAATACGGTCAGATTCGTCGTACCAACTGGATTATCACCAACTGGTACAGAACCCAGGCCTATTACGATTCGGGCGATTGGCGCGCTACCTGGAGCGGGGAAGGCGGCGGTGTTCTCCTAAACCAGTGTCCCCACCAGCTTGACCTTTGGCAGTGGATTTGCGGAATGCCCGTTAAAGTTCAGTCCCATCTCCGTATCGGCCAGTGGCACGACATCGAGGTAGAGGACGACGTTACCACCTATGTTGAATATGCAAACGGTGCAACCGGCGTTTTCATTACCACCACAGGCGATGCCTGCGGCACTAACCGTTTTGAAGTTCAGATGGATGGCGCAAAACTTGTTGTCGAAAACGACGAGCTCACCGTGTATGAGTTCGAGCATAGCACCGAAGAGTTCACTCGCACCTGTAAGCAGGGCTTTGCTAATATGCCCACCACCAAGCTCGAGGTTGAGACCGATGGCCTTAATCCCCAGCACAATGGAGTGCTCAACGCTTGGGCGGGCGCAATCCTCCGCGGAGAGCCCCTTGTTGCAAAGGGACAGGAGGGTATCAACGGTGTTCAGCTTTCCAACGCTATGCACCTTTCTTACTTCCTCGGCAAGATGGTAGAGCTTCCTGTTGATGAAGATGAATACTTTGAAGAGCTTATGAAGCGTGTCGCAACCTCTCGCAGAAAAACCAATGTTAAGGAAATGGTTTCCGACACCACTAGCTCCTACGCAGGTACAAAATAATTCTCCTCGGAGGTTTCCGAAATGAGTGCTCTTAAATTCGGTATAATCGGCATTGGCAATATGGGCTTTGCCCATCTTGCCTGCCTTAAAAATAACGAGATTGAGAATGCAACTGTGGTTGCCGTCTGCGATATCAGTTCCGAAAAGCGTAAAAATGTATCGGAAAAATACCCCGATATAAAAATCTTCAAAACCGCCGAAGACCTGCTGGCTTCAGACCTTGTGGATGCGGTAATTATTGCAACTCCCCACCGTTTTCATGCCGAAATTGCTATGAAGGCTTTAGAGAAGGGACTGCACGTTCTGGTCGAAAAACCCGTGGATATAACCGTATCCAAGGCTAAAGAGCTTAATGAAAAGGCAAAAAAATCGGGCACGGTTTTCGGCATTATGTTTAACCAGCGCACCAATCCTCTTTTTCGTGAGGCTCGCAACATTGTAAAAAGCGGAAAGCTGGGAAATCTTAAACGCTCGGTTTGGATAGTTACCAATTGGTACAGAACCCAAGCCTATTACGACTCGGGTGATTGGCGCGCCACTTGGCAGGGTGAGGGAGGCGGAGTCCTTCTTAATCAGGCTCCCCATAACCTGGATATATGGCAATGGATATGCGGTATGCCCATTCACGTGCAGGCTAAATGCGAGTTGGCTAAATACCATAATATCGAGGTAGAGGACGAGGCTATTATCAACGTGGTTTTTGAGGGTGGCGCTAACGGTACCTTCATCACCTCAACAGGGGAATATCCGGGTACAAACCGTCTGGAGATTTCGGGAGAACAGGGTAAGCTTGTTCTCGAAAACAACCTATTAAAGTGGTGGAAGCTGGGTCAGAACGAGGCTGAGTTCCGCTTTGCCTCTAAAGAAAGCTTCGATAAAATAGATATGCAGTATCTTGAAATTAAGCCTACCGAAACCGAAACCGCCCACAAGGGAATTCTGCAAAACTTCACCAATGCCGTTTTGTTTGGTGAAGAGCTTATCGCCCCCGGTTTTGATGGTATAAACGAGCTTACAATCTCTAATGCGGCATATCTTTCAAGCTGGAAAAACGGCCAAGAAATTGTCCTGCCGTTTAATGCGGCAGAGTTCGATTACGAGCTGGCTTGCCGTACCGAAAATTCCAAACTTCGTCAGAATAAAGGCGGCACCCTTTTGGGAGAAGGATATTCTTCCCGCTGGAGTGTCCGTT
>JAXJWR010000040.1:0-9429 GCA_036307905.1 Acutalibacteraceae bacterium | reverse complement strand
GGCCGTTTCAATGAGCTTTTGCTCAACAAATTGCCATTTATAGCTGTCCTCGGGAAGCACGTCGTTGGTGCCGCGGGGAGCCTTGTTAATTTCTGCCATTATAATAACTCCGTAATTTTATTCGTTGCGCATATATTCGCGCCAATCAAGGTCGCCCCTGTCAAGGCCACGTATCAGAATTTCTGCCGTAGCGATGTTGGTGGCAACAGGAATTTGGTGAACGTCGCAAAGACGGAGCAGGGAATGCTCGTCAGGCTCACCCTTCTTTGCGGTAAGGGGGTCGCGGAATAAAAGAAGCATATCTATCTCATCACAACCGATGCGTGCAGCAATCTGCTGAGAGCCGCCGTGTCTGCCGCCTAAAAAGGTGATAATATTAAGTCCCGTAGCTTCCGAAACCATTTTTCCTGTTGCGCCGGTGGCTAGTATGGTATGTCGGCTGAGTATTCCGCAGTAGGCAATACAAAACTGTACCATAAGTTCTTTTTTGGCGTCGTGGGCAATAAGTGCAATGTTCATAAATGTACTCCTTTCGCATATTTTAGATGCTTAGATTTTTTTGAGTGTGGGTAGGGCAATATTCTTACCGAAAAGCCGTTTGGCAATTCGCTCGAAGGCCCTGAATGCCCGTCCGTTTTTCGGGAATTTTCCGTTTAAAAAGGCAAGGGCAAGTTTATCGCTTTCGGGAACAATTCCCAAAAGACCAAGACCTGTTTCGTCAATTATATCGTCTATACTTGCAAAAACAGGATTTTTAATAAAATGAGTTTGGTATCGGTTAAGGAGGATATATCCTTTTCGGCCGATGTCACTCAGCAAGCTGCCAATGTTGGCCCCATCTCTTACCGAAACGGGATTTGGGTTGCAAACGCAAATAAACTCGGCAGAAGCGGGGAAGGCGCCGTAAAGCTCCTTGCTTGAGCCTGCGGGAAGGTCAAAAATTGCTACGTCGTAATCGGATGATTCCAGCCCGACTGCGAAGCGGTTAAACTCCTCCGCAGAGAAAAGACCTTTTTCTGCAGGTGCGCCTAACAAAGATATTAAAGGGTGCTTTTCGGGGGTAAGCACACAGCTTTCAAGATCCCGTCCGCAAACGGCATCGGCAAGGTCGAGGAAGAGCTCCTCGCTTACTCCGAGAAGCATATCCAAACAGCGCATACCTTCATCCATATCAACCAGCAACACCTTTTTCTGTTGCTTGGCAAAGGCCAGAGAGAGCAGGATGCTGCAGGTGGATTTACCCGAGCCTCCCTTTCCGCCCGTAAGGGCGATGATCTTTGTCATACTAAACTCCAGTCCTAGTTAAACTCGCTTTGGGACGACTAAAACCGACCCAAAAAATAATTTAACATATATATCGAAATTTGTCAAACTTTTGTCAAACTTTTTTATCCTAAAACTTCTCCGGGAACGGTCATATCAACGGTGGTCTGGTCAGAGAAGAAGTAGGCATCCAGCATGGAACGTCCCACCGATGAGCAGGTTCTCGAGGAAGAACCGTGTTCAAGGACGATAGCTACGGCTACTTCGGGGTTATCGAAGGGGGCAAAGCAAACAAATACCGAATGGTCTGCCGCACCTGCCACCTGGGAGGTACCCGTCTTACCGCCTACCTGGATGCTGTAGTTTTTAAATGTGGCAGAACCGGTTCCGTCCTCGGTAACCGAAAGCATACCCGCCTTAACGGCCTTAATAACGTTTTCGTTAATATCGAAGCTTTCCATGGTCTCGGGAAGGATGTCCTTGTAGGTTTTGCTCATATCGTAGGAAACGATTTTGTCCACAAGGCCGGCCTTGTATCTGGTTCCCTCGTTTGCCATGGTAGAAACGTACACCGCAAGCTGAAGGGGAGTAAAGGCATTCATCTGTCCAATAGCCGCCTGCAGGGTGCTGCCGCCCAAGCCTTCGCTTACGCTTTCAACCAGCAGTCCGCCGGAATCGTGAACGTCCACCCCTGTTTTAACACCCAGGCCGAACATTTTAAAATATTTGTTGATGTTCCTAAGTCCTAAACGGTATCCCATTTCGAAGAAGAAAAAGTTACAGGAACGGGAAAGGGCGGTTTCCAAACCGATTCTTCCGTGGGTGCCCATACAGCTTGGCTGATAGTCGTGGTATTTGGTGTAGCGATGGGTACACACTACCGTTTCGTCGAATTTTAGTTTATCGTTTTCAAGGGCTGCCACCGCCACAATGGGCTTAACGGTGGAGCCGGGGGGATAAATACCCTGGAAGGCGCGGTCGGTAAGGGGTCTGCCCTTGTCGGCCAAAAGACTATTAAAATCCTTCGAATAGGTGGTAAGGTCGTAGGAGGGATAGTTGGCGCTGGCCAGCACTCCGCCTGTTTTAACGTTCATCATAACCGCCGCACCGCCTGTAACCGAGCCGCCGTTGGCCTTAAGTCCCTCTATTGCGGTTTTAAGGGCCACCTGTGTGGCAGACTGAATACTCTTGTCTAAATTTAAAACAACGGTTTTACCCGGTGTGGGCTGTTTTGTAATCTCGCTGGAAAGAATTTTTCCCTTAGCGTCTATTTTATAGGTTATTTCACCGTCGATGCCGTGGAGATACTCTTCTGCCAGGTATTCAATACCGCTTTTTCCCACCTTATCGTCGTAGGAATAGCCTAAATCCTTGTAGTTTGCCCACTCGTCGGCATAGATAGGACCTACCGAGCCTATCAGGTGGGGAGCGAGGGTACCGTCTACGTACTCACGGAAGGGAACAACGTTTATATCAACTCCGCTGAGCAGCATACCCGATTCTAAAACGGTCTGCATTATCTCGTCCGAAACGTCTTCGGCGAAGGTGAAGGGGTTAGATACCGAAAAGTTAAAGCTTTCCAGCGAATAGCGAACACCCATTATAAGTCGGGTGGTGGCATCGTCGTAGCCCTCCAGCTTATACCGCTCAACCATTTCTTCATAGCAGTTTGTGTGGGTGGCATAGCTTGCAAGTCCAAGATTAGATTTAAGCAAGGCCACCGCCGAAGGATTATCGGTAAAGGCGAAGGGGGCGGTTTTCTCCATAGGGAGGGTGTCCGTCCATACGGTTTCGCGGGCGCTCAGCATATTTATAAGCCTCAGTATGGTGTCGTTGGCAGAGTCCATACTGAAATAGGCTTTATTGAAAATAATGTTATAACCTTCACGGTTTACGGCTATTTCCCGTCCGTTGCAGTCAAGAATTTCACCTCGCTGGGCCTTAATTACCGACCTTCGGTAAGAAATACCCTTAGCCTGGGCGATGTATTTTTCTGCATCCGAAACCTGAAGGGAAAAAACCTGCACCGAATAGAAGAGCAAAACTACCGCCATCATAATCGACAAAGCGGTAAGCCGTCTTCTCGGCTTCTTTTTAAAAGGCAATGTTAATCTCCCATCTCACGCTAAAAAACTTAGGCGTGGCTTAGTTTTTTCTCTAAAAAGTAAAGAGGAATTATCCAAACAGCGGTATACACCACAGAAGGAATCAGATAAAGAATAAAGTAATCGTAGTGTACCGAAATACCCTTAAACACAAAAAATACAAGGTATTTTAAAAAGAAATATCCAAAGGAAACCCCGGCCGACAAACAAACCGCTGCTTTAAGGTTGCGGTTTAAAAATCTGCTCATAAAAAGGTTGCAAAGGGTGGCCGAAATAACCATAAACAGGGTGTTAAAGCAGTAGGTGTCGGCAGCGGCACAGTCGGCAAGAAAGCCTGCAAAAATGCCGTATAAAATGGAGGCATTCTCTCCAAAGAAAATGGAAATCGCAATTACGATAGGAATAAGCAGCATAGGTACGGCTTCTCCGATTTGCAGGGTTGCAATTTCGCTGTATCTCAGTACGAAAACTAAAAATATAAGAAGAATATTTACAAAAGCTGCAATAAACCGATAACGTTTTATATTCATAGCCTTATTCTCCGTCGATAAGCTCGTTGCCCTGACCCTCAAAATC
Source organism: Acutalibacteraceae bacterium (assembly GCA_036307905.1). Taxonomy (GTDB): domain Bacteria; phylum Bacillota; class Clostridia; order Oscillospirales; family Acutalibacteraceae; genus SFWF01. The sequence continues at coordinate 5,485 of JAXJWR010000040.1, read as the reverse complement.
GGTAATTATCATAACGTTTCGAAGCTCTCCGAAGTTTACCGAAGGGGTAATAACCGCAAAAAGTGAGGAGGAGAGGGGGTCGTTTTCGATGTTGTTTACCGTGCCGACAATCAGCTTGTCGGGGAAAATACCGCTTCCCGAGGTAACAACAAGGTCGCCAACAGCCACCGAGCAGGTTCTTTGCAGATTAAAAAAACGGGTATATCCCTTTGCAGCCAGCTCGGTATCGCCCGAAACGGCGCCTGCATCCAGGGTTCTGGAATCAAAGGCTCCGCAGGTAAGCTCGGCATCAAGGATGGTTGTGACCTTGGAAACGGTGGCACCGACCTGAGAAATATATCCTACCAGTCCAGCATCGGTAATTACCGGGTCGTAAAGCGAAATGCCGTTAACGCTGCCTGCATCCACCGTAAAACCGCCGAAAATGTCGTCGGGGTCGGTGGAAATTACAAGGGCAGGATGGAATTTAAAATCGGGATTTTCGTCCTTTATTTCAAGGTATTCCTCATAAAAAGCATTTTCGTTTACTGCCTCGTGATAATCGGCAAGCTGCTGACGCAGGTCGTTTATTTCACTTTGAAGCTTCTCGTTTTCTGCGCTTAGTTTTGCCGCAGATTTAAAGTTTTCGCTAAAATCATTCCAAGAATCTCGTGCCAGGGTGGCAAGCTTCTGGAAGGGGGCTGCAACAGCGCCCATAATTCCCGCTTGGGGAGCCATAAAACCGCCTATTATTCCTGCGGTTACGGTTAAAAGAATAATCGTAACCACTATTAAGACGGTCTTTTTAAATTGCTTGCTTCTAAGAAAGAAACGCAATCTTTTCACCTTCTGTAAATAGTATTATCTGTAATGCTTTCCTCTGCGGAAAACGTAGTTATCGAATCTGTGACCGGGCTCCAGTCGTTTTGCCGTACCGGCAACTACGCAATCGATGGGGTTTTCGGCGATGGTAACAGGCATATTTGTCTCCTGCTCGATAAGCTGAGCCAATCCTCGAAGCAGAGCAGAGCCGCCCGTAAGGGTAATTCCGCTTTCGATAATATCGGCCGAAAGTTCGGGAGGAGTTCTTTCAAGGGTGGTGCGAACCGCATCAACAATAACCGAAACGACGTCGCTCATAGCCTCGCGTACCTCCTCAGAGGAGATAACTATGTTCTTAGGCAGACCGTCAAGCAGGTTTCTTCCCTTGATTTCAACGGTTTTTTCCTCGTCGTAGGGAAGGGCAGAGCCCAGTTCGATTTTAACCTGTTCAGCGGTGCGTTCACCGATAAGAAGGTTATACTTTTTACGTATATATCCGATTATTGCTTCGTCCAAATCATCGCCTGCGGTGCGTATGGATTGGGCGGTAACAATGTCGCCCAGAGAAATAACGGCAACCTCTGTGGTACCACCGCCGATGTCGGCAATCATACAGCCCTTTGCATCCCATACGGGCAGACCTGCGCCAACGGCTGCAGCCATAGGCTCCTCGATAATATCTACGTCAGAGGCGCCTGCCTGCTTTAAAACACCGTGTACGGCGCGGCACTCAACCTCGGTAACGCCGGCAGGAACGCTTATAACAACACGCACGCGGGATATAAGCGAGCCCTTGAGAGATTCCTTTATAAAACGCTGCAGCATAGCGGCGGTAACGTCGTAGTCGGCAATAACACCGTGTTTTAAAGGGCGAACAGCCACAATAGAGCCGGGGGTGCGGCCAATCATTTCCTTAGCCTCGGTTCCAACGGCACGAACGGCATCGTTTCTTACGTCGTAGGCAACAACCGAAGGCTCGCGCAGAATAATTCCCTTTCCTTTTTGATAAACCAGTGTGTTGGCGGTACCCAAATCGATACCAATATCTCTTGTAAACAGCATAATATATGTCCTCTCTATATATAGTCGATGGGAAGGGTGGCGGTAGCATTCAGCTCAGGTCCTGCGGTATTACCGCTTTGATATTCAAAATAGGCCTGAACACCCACCATAGCGGCGTTGTCGCCGCAGTATTTAAGCTCGGGTCGGTAGAACGAGATGCCACGTTTTTCACATTCGCTTTCCAGTCGGGTGCGAAGCTCGCTGTTGGCCGAAACTCCGCCTGCCAGCACAAGGGTGCGATGACCTGTGTTTTCCAGCGCAGCCAGAGTATTGTCGATAAGCATATCGCATACCCTTTTTCTCACCGTGGCGGCAAGTACGGGAATATCAATTTCTTCCCCCTTCTGAGCTGCGTTATGAAGGGTGTTTATCACCGCTGTTTTCAGTCCCGAAAAAGAGAAGTCGTAAATACTTCCCTCAACACGGGGCTTTGGCAGGGGATATTTATTAAAATCAGCCTCGGTGGCTATTTTGTCAAGATTTACTCCGCCGGGATAGGGAAGCCCCATTGCGCGGGCGGCCTTATCAAAGCATTCGCCTGCCGCATCGTCGCGGGTGCTGCCGATTATTTTAAAATCCGTATAATCCGAAACCTCGGTAATAACCGAATTTCCTCCCGAAACGGTAAGGCAAAGAAAGGGAGGCTTTAAGGTATCCTTATCTATATAGTTTGCCGCAATATGACTGCGGAGATGATGTACCGGAATAAGGGGAACCCCCAAACTCATAGCCAAGCCCTTTGCAAAGTTTACCCCTACCAGCAATGCCCCAATAAGGCCGGGGGCAAAGGTGACGGCAACGGCATCAATATCGGAGTAATTTTTACCGGCATCTGCCAGAGCTTTTTCCACCACCGCCGAAATGTTTTCGCAGTGACGTCTGGATGCGATTTCGGGTACCACACCGCCGTATTTCTTATGTTCTTCAATTTGGGTGTTTATAACCGAGGATAAAACCCGTCTTCCCTCGGTTACCGCCGCTGCGGTTTCGTCGCAGGACGATTCGATAGCTAAAATAAGCATATTTTAAAAACCTTCTAATGTCATAATAATTCCGTCTTCGGTGGGATTTGTGTAAAAGTTCCTTCTTTTACCGACCAAAACAAATCCCTGTTTTTTATAAAGCGAGATTGCCGCAAAATTAGACTCTCTTACCTCGAGGGAGATAAATCGAAGTCCCTTTTGCTTGGCCCGGCTTTTCAGGGCCGAAATCAGCCTGCTGCCGATGCCAAGTCCCCGCATTTTTTCGGTGACGGCAATGTTTGTAACGTAGCCCTCGTCCAAAACAATCTGAAGACCTGCGTAACCAAGAATTTTTTCTTCTTCCTCGTATACCAGGAACAGGGTAGAGTTGCCGTAAGATTCGAGAATTGCCTTTTCGCTCCAAGGTTCGGAAAAACATTCCTTTTCCAGCAATGCTACCGCCTTGGCATCCTTTTCTTCAAAAGTTCTTATCATAGGATTCCGTCCTCGATAAACTCGTCAATCACTTCGAATATTTCGTCGCGGCAACGGCGGTAGGTGTCAATATCGCCGCCGAAGGGGTCGTTTATACCCAGCACGTATATTTTAAGCTTGTCGAAGCCCAAAGCCTCCAAAAGCTCTGCATGGGAGGAGGACATACAGATTATGGCATCTGCCCCCTCAGTATCGGCATAGGTCATTTGGGTGGACTTGTGGGAAGAGATATCTATGCCCTTTTCCAGCATAACCGCTACGCTGTGTGTGGCGGCAGGACTTCCGTCGGCCGAAAGACCGCGGCTTATAATTTCATATCCCTTGTCCTTTTTCGATTTAAGATAACCCTCTGCCATAGGACTTCGGCAGGTGTTACCCGTGCAAACAAAAACAATTTTTTTCATTAGTCTTTAGCCTCGTACCAGCTTTTGCCTACACCCACGTCGGCGGTAAGAGCCACCTTGAGAGTTACGGCCTTTTCCATTTCTTCCTTCAGGATAACTGCGGCTCTTTCGGCGTCCTTTTCTGCCGCTTCGATTATCAGCTCGTCGTGAACCTGAAGAATAAGCTTTGCATTCAGTTCTTCCTTTTTAAGGCGAGCAAAAACGTTTACCATTGCAATTTTTATAATATCTGCCGCCGTACCCTGGATGGGTGCGTTTCGTGCAACCCTTTCACCGAAGGAGCGGAGCATATGATTCGAGGAGGAAAGCTCGGGCAGGTAACGACGTCTGCCGAAAAGGGTGGTTACAAAGCCCAGCTCCTTAGCTTTTTCGATACCCTCGGTCATAAAGCGGTCAACACCCTTAAAGGTGTTAAGGTAGTTATCAATGTAGGATTTGGCCTCTTTGTTGGAAACACCAATATCCTTCGCTAGTGAAAAAGCACCAATACCGTAAACAATACCGAAATTTACTGCCTTTGCGCGGCTTCTCATAAGAGGAGTTACCATATCCACAGGCAAACCGAAAACCTGAGCGGCGGTGGAGGTGTGAATATCCTCTCCCGAGCCGAAGGCCTCGCACATAACCTTGTCATCGGCCATATGGGCAAGTACACGCAGCTCGATTTGAGAATAGTCGGCATCCAGCAAAACCTTGCCACTGTCTGCAATAAAGAATTTTCTGAAAACCTTGCCCTCGTCGGTGCGAACGGGGATGTTTTGCAGATTAGGCTCTAAGGAACTGATTCTTCCCGTTCTGGTTTCGGTTTGGTTAAAGGTGGAGTGAATCCTTCCGTCCTCGGCCACCGTTTCCAGCAGAGAATCGCAATAGGTGGATTTAAGCTTAGCAAGTCCGCGGTATTTTATTATCATACCAACGGCAGGGTGTGCGTTTCGCAGTTCTTCCAGAACCTCGGCATTGGTGGAGTATCCGCTTTTGGTTTTTTTCTTGGCAGGCAGACCCAGATGCTCGAAAAGGGCAACGCCCAACTGTTTGGGAGAGTTAAGGTTAAACTGATAACCCACAAGCTCGAAAATCTCGGCCTCAAGCTCGGCTATTCTGCGGCCCAGTTCTTCTCCGTGAAGTTTTAGAGCCTCGCTGTCTAAAAGAATACCTGTAAGCTCCATATCTCCCAGCACGGCGGCAAGGGGTAGTTCAATATCGCGAAGAAGGGCATCTTGTTGGGTTTTTTCCAGCTCCTTTTCCAGAGCGTCGGCAACCAGAGATGCCAAAACAGCAGGAGTAAGGGCCTCGTCCGAGCAGATACCCTCTGCCGAAACTCCGTATTCTCCTGCAAGACGGTCAAGCTCGTAGGAACTGGCCGAAGGGTTGCAGAGATAACCTGCAAGCATAATATCGAAAGTAACGTTTTCGGGAACTATGCCCTTAAAAACGGCGGCTTTGTAAAGATTTTTATAGTCGTATACGCGTTTTTTCACCTTGGGGTCGGCCAGCAGAGAAAAGCCTTGCTCCTCGGTCAAAAGGGCGGCGGAACAATTGCCGCAGACACCAAATCCGCCATCCAAAGAAATAAGGTCAACACGTTCGTGGGCAGAGGCTAAAAACTCTTCGGCCGACAGCACATTTTTCTCGGTGCATTTAATTTCGGCCTTTGCGGTACGAACCGCTGGTGAAATTCCCATTTTTTCCATAAGACCGAAAAACTCAAGCTCGGTCATAATGGTGGCGACTGCCACCTCGTCACAGGGTTCAGAAATATAG
>JAXJWR010000039.1:0-1981 GCA_036307905.1 Acutalibacteraceae bacterium | reverse complement strand
TTGGTCTCGACCTTTACGGTGAAACATCCACAAACGATATTTGCGCCGCTGCAGCCCTTGTTAAAGAGGGAAGCGTAAAGGCGGCTTTAAACGTAGACTTAAACGGCACACCCAGAAGAGCCGCCGCTATAAACGGTGTTACCTTCATAAAGCCTACCTACGGCACCGTTTCCCGATACGGAGTTATTGCTTGTGCCTGCTCTGGCGAGCAGATTGGTGTTACCGCAAAAAATGCCGACACCGCTGCAGAGGTTCTCGCAGTTATCGCCGGATACGATTCTAAGGACGGCACCAGCATCAAAAACGAAAAGTACGAGTATAATACCGAAGTTTCGGCAAAGGGTATGAAAATTGCCCTGGTTAAAGAGCTTTACGATGCCGCCGATGATGGGGTAAAGGCAAAAATAGATGCCGCAGTTACCACTTACAAAGCACAGGGCGCAGAGATAGAGGAAATTTCTCTTCCCGTCGTTTCTGCCCTGCAGACAGCCTGGACCATCCTTATGTCTGCCGAAACCACCAACAACCTTTCCCGTTTCGACGGTGTAAAATACGGTCATCGTGCCGAACAGTATAAAAATATTGACGAGCTTTACGTAAACAGCCGTACAGAAGGTTTCGGATTCCTTACCAAAGCAACAATTCTCTATGGCTCCGACGTACTTTCTAAGGGCAGATATGAAGATTGCTACGACAAGGCTCTTAAGGTTCGCAGAATCGCAGTAGAAACCCTGCAGTCCTTCTTTGCAAGCTTCGATGCTTTGCTTATGCCTGCATACGGTAAAGCAGATTTTGAAACCTACCCTGTAGAAGAAGCCTTCAATAAGGTTTTTGAAGCAAGCCTTTTCACCGCTCCCGCATCCATCACAGGCCTTCCCGCAGTAGTGTCTGAGGGTGTACAGCTTGTGGGCGATTACTTCTGCGACGGCAAGCTTTTAGGTCTTGCCAAAATACTGGAAAAGGAGGAAGCATAAATGAAATACGAACTTGTCATCGGTCTTGAAACCCACGTTGAGCTTGCTACCGATTCCAAGCTTTTCTGCTCCTGCGGAGGCCATGCCGCTGCCGATCAACCTAACGACTGCGTATGTCCTGCTTGCTCGGGTATGCCGGGTATGCTTCCCGTTAACAATAAACACGCAATCGAGCTTGCAGTTAAGGCAGGTTTAATGCTGAACTGCAAAATCAATCAGTACACCACCTTCGATAAGAAGAGCTACTACTACCCCGACCTTCCTTCCGCCTACCAGATAACCCAGTGGTTCCACCCCGTCTGCGTTGACGGAAAGGTGCAGATAGGCGAGCGAGAAATCGGAATCAAGCAGATTCACGTTGAAGAAGACGCAGGTAAGCTGGTTCACGACGATGCTACCAACACCTCCCTCGTAGACTATAACCGTACCAGTGTGCCCCTTATCGAGATTGTTTCTCGTCCCGACTTCAGAAGCTCGGACGAGGTTATTACCTATCTTAAAAAACTTAAGGCCGCCCTTCAGTTTGCCGGAATTTCCGAGTGTGAAGAGGGTGCTATGCGTTGCGACGTAAATATCTCTGTCCGCCCCGAAGGTACCGACCAACTGGGTGTTCGCTCTGAGATAAAGAATATGAGCTCCTTTGCCGAAATCAAGGACGCAATCGAGTTTGAAAAGGTGCGCCACGTGGATGCTATCGAGCGCCGCACCGAAATGCTGGTACAGGAAACCCGTCGTTGGGACGAGGTTAAACGTCGCACCTTCCCCATGCGTAATAAGGAAACCGCTGCCGATTACCGCTATTTCCCCGACCCCAACCTTATGCCCATCGTTATCGACGACGAGTGGCTGGCCGAAATAAAGGCAAGTATGCCTGCAACCGCCGAGGAAAAGGGTCAGAAATATGTGGATATGGGAATTGCCGCTAAGGAAGCCGCAGTGCTGGCAAGCGATGCAAAGCTTTGCGCCGTATTCGACGAGGTTGTCGGCTTGGGTCGCGAGCCTAAGAG
>JAXJWR010000038.1:0-6768 GCA_036307905.1 Acutalibacteraceae bacterium | reverse complement strand
GGGAGAATATCCTGTGGGAGGTGATGGTCGGTTACAACCACCTTCATACCAAGGCTTTTTGCATAGGCGATTTCGTCTATTGCGGCAATTCCGTTATCTACGGTGATTATAAGGTCAGTTCCCTCGTCCTTAAGTCTTTGTATTGCCGCTGAGTTTATACCATAGCCGTCACGCTCGCGGTCAGGAATTATATAAGAAACACGGGCGCCGCGATTTTTAAGATAACTGAACATAAGGGCGGTGGCGGTCACCCCGTCTACATCGTAATCGCCGAATACGACAATCTTTTCCTCCGACCAGACAGCTTCATTTATAATTTCGGACGCCTTCTCTATATCGGCAAGGGTATATGGGTCTTCCATCAAGACCTCGTCGGTGAGAAACTCGTCCAGCTCGGCAGGGTCGGTATAGCCTCTTCCTGTGGCAATAAGGGCCACAAAGGTATCAACATCACATTCTTCGGCAAGCTCTGCCGCAAGCGATTTGTCTACGGGATTTACCGTCCAACGTTTAAACTGCAAATTTCTCACCCCCTTAAAATATGTATTATTATATTATTATATCAAATATGCGGCTTCATTGCAATAAAAAACTCCCTTGTACAAGGGAGTTTTTGGTTTGCGTTATCGTACGATGGGGTGTAGGTCTTTTTCGGTGAGACCGAGAAGCTCCGCAACGTAGGTTGCGTTATCATATGTAGCGTGAGCGGCATCGGAATGAGAGTCGCTTCCGAAGGTGAATAGACAGCCTTCCTCTTTCGCAAGGCGGAAAAAACGCATTGCTTCAAAATCTGCAATTTCACTTTGTGAGAGCTTTCTCATTGGAGAAACGTTGATTTCAACAGCTATTCCCTTTTCGGCAGTTTTTGCAAATATTCTTTTAAGTCTGTCGTCGGGAATAAGGTCCATCAGCATACGGAAATCGTAAAGGCAACAAACAGCTTCAAAAGGGTGTGCCATAGAGGTGATATATTTTGCCACGTCGCTGTTAAGGGTATCCTCGTAGATTTGGAACATATAATCGATATGCTTCTCATAGGGCTCGTAATATGCTATGGGCATCATCATATGGGTATGAGAATTGGGCATAAGCACAAAGTCGAATTTTTCGGCCGTATCGGGGGTTATGGCAGGTCGGCGATTTACAGGGTCGTAATCGGTTTCGCAGCCGAAATATATTTTTGTATCGCCAAAATCTACTGCCTCAAGCTCGGGCTTTAATCTGCAAAGATACTCGTAATTTTGGGGTATGTAAAAGCCTTTGGGATTATGCCGACCTGTATTATCAAGCAGATATGCATGGGAGTTTTCGTAAGAATCGTCCCAGAAATGGTCGGCAAAGCCTGCCTTTTTTATGCCCTTTTCTTTAAAGATTTTTGCATAAGCCTCGGCAGTTGCCGATTTGTCGGCGCAAAGAGACAGGTGGGTATGTATATGGAAATCGTGTGTTATTTTCATAATATCTTCTCCTTGATTTCATAATATCACAAATACCACATTTTTTCAATAAAAAAGCTGTGCGATTTTACGCACAGCTTAAGTTTAGTTTTCGGGGCTGAAATCCTCTTTACCTACACCGCAAAGGGGGCAAGTAAAATCATCGGGGAGGTCCTCAAACTTGGTGCCTGCAGCAATTCCGTTATCGGGATCGCCTACAGCTTCGTCGTAAACCCAGCCGCATACATCACATACGTATTTCATTTATTTCACCTCTTTATAAAATTATTATTTGCACAATTCGTTTGCTAATGCATCCAGTTGTGCAAGGCTTTCATCATTTAGTGCAGACATTATCTTAACCGAATTTTCGGCAAAGGTAATATTCTTGCACTTTTCCATTTCGCCCTTCATCACCTTTGCGGCAACAGGTGCCCAACTGCCGTTTTCAACAAGGGCTACAAAACGGTTTTGGAAGTTGCGCTCGGTAAGGTGGTTAATAAACTCCTTCATAAAGGGGAAAACGTCGTTATTGTAGGTAGTAGTTGCGAGAACCAGTTTACTGTATCTGAAAGCATCCTCAACAACCTCTGCCATATCACAGCGGGCAAGGTCGTTTACAACAACCTTTACGGCACCGTTTTCCTTGAGCTTTTGCGCAAGGAGTTCGACTGCCTTCTTAGTATTCCCATAAACCGAGGTATATGCAATCATTATTCCTTCTTCCTCAGGACGGTAGGAGGACCAAGTATCGTAAAGATTTATATAATACGAAAGATTTTCGCTTATAACGGGGCCGTGAAGGGGGCAGATAACCTGAATATCCAGAGCAGAAGCCTTTTTAAGCAGTGCCTGAACCTGGGGGCCGTATTTACCTACGATTCCGATATAATAGCGTCTTGCCTCGCAAGCCCAATCCTCCTCGGCATCCAAGGCGCCGAATTTTCCGAAGCCGTCGGCCGAAAAGAGAACCTTATCGGTAGAATCATAAGAAACCACAACCTCGGGCCAATGCACCATAGGTGCCGTTAAAAAAGTAAGAGTATGTTTTCCGAGGCAGAGGGTAGAGCCTTCCGACACAACAAGACGATTATCACAAAAATCTGTACCAAAAAAGTTTTTCATCATACCAAAAGCCTTAGCCGAAGCAACAATTTGAGCCTTTGGGAAGCTTTCGCAGAACTTCATAATGCTTCCGGAATGATCGGGCTCCATATGGTGAACAACAAGATAGTCTACCGTTTTATCCTTTAAAACAGCCTTGATATTTGAAATCCACTCTTCACCGAAGGCGGCGTCAACCGAGTCCATTACGGCAACGCTTTCGTCCTCGATAAGGTATGAATTATACGCCATTCCTTCGGGAACGATGTACTGGCCCTCGAAAAGGTCTATTTTTCGGTCGTTTACACCGACGTATTTTATATCATTTGTAATAAACATTTTTCACCTCATAAATCAGATAGCTTTAAGTAAAATCATAAAAAGAGTAAGGATTATTAAAAATCCGAAGTTGAAAAGAGAGAACATACCGATATAATAACCGGTTTTTCCGGGGTTGTGTTTTACATACTCGCGGAAGGTAATCAGACTGGCCAGTGAGGCAATAAGCGTACCCACACCACCTATGTTTACACCCACCAAAAGGTCGGCATAATTCCCTGTAAACTGCGACAAAAGGATTGCGGAAGGAACGTTACTGATAACCTGGCAGGAAATAACGCTGAATATCAGAGTGCTTTTTTCCAAGAGTGCCGAAAACAGGTCGCGTACAACATCAATACGAGCCATATTGCCCGCAAAGATAAAGAAAAACACAAAGGTAAAGAGCAGACCGTAGTCTACCATTTTAAGCGCCTTTCGGTCAACAAAAACAAGCACTGCGGGAATAATTATAAGGCCTATAAAATATGGAATCCCACGAAATACTATGGCGATGGCAAGGGCAAAAAGCACAAGATACAGAATGGTGCGTTTAGGGTCAATCACTATCTTTTCGTCTGATAGACTCAGCGGCTCCGGTTTTACGAAAATCAGGCAGCATAACGTAATTATAACAACCGACAGAACAAAAGGTGGTGCCATAATAGCCATAAACTCAAGATTCGGAATTTCATATTTAGTATACAGATACAGGTTTTGAGGGTTTCCGAATGGGGTCAGCATTCCGCCGAGATTGGCCGCAATATTCTGCATTATAAAGGTAAAGGCCATATACTTTTCCTTACCTGTTGTGGTTAAAACAAAATAACCCAAAGGAAGGAAGGTAAGCAAGGCCATATCGTTCGCAATAAGCATAGAGCCTATAAATGTAATATACACCAAGGCCAGCACGCTCATTCGAGCCGTTTTAAAAAGCTGAACAACCTTTCGCGCAAGCATATAGAAAAAGTTGATATTTTTAAGGGCGCAAACTACTGCAAGGACACAAAAAAGACAGGTTAGTGTTTTGTAATCAAAATAGCCTACGTACTCTTTATCAACAGGCACGATAACGCCGGTCGCAATTGCTGCGACCAGCGCTATACACATTACTGCATTCTTTTTTACAAACGCTTTTACGTTTAAAAAAAAGCTTGTTTTTGAAGCGGAACTATTCATTAGTCGTTTTCCTTTTCACACATAGGAGCGGTACGAATTCCATTGCGTTTACAATAGGACTCTACAAAGGAACCCTCGTCGCAATAAACGACAACCTTATTCTCGCAACCGTCAAACAGACCCCAACCAAGCTCGGTTACAGAGCTGGGTATTACAACCCTTTCAAGGGCGGTACAACCTCTGAAGGCACAATCGTCAATTACGATTACGCTATCGGGAATTTCAACCTCGTCAAGCTGCTCACAGTTGCAGAATGCACCCTCACCGATTTCGCGAACACTATCGGGAATTGTTATTCTGGTAAGTTTTTTGCATTCACAAAAAGCCCAATCGCTTATAATGGTTACGCTGTCGGGTATGTCGTACTGAACCTCGCGACTGCTTGCGGGATATGCGATAATTATAGATTTATTCTTATTGAATAAAACATGGTCGCTTCCCTCGCGCTTGTTGGGTTCGGATTTAAAGAACTTGTTTTTGCTTGCTACTTTTATTGACTTAAGCGATTCGCAACCTCTGAAGGGAGCATTGCTTATGCTTGTAACGGTAGCGGGAAGAGAAACGTCCGTTAGAGCACGACAGTTTTTAAAGGCGCTTTTGCCTATTTTCTTAAGGCCTTCGTGGAACTCAATTTTACGCATTTTTATGCATCCGTTAAAGGCCAGGTCGTCGATTTTGGTAACAGTTTCGGGGATGTCGACCTCTTCAAGAATAATACAGTCGGAAAATGCACTTTCGCCCAGAATTGTAAGATTCTTGGGAAGGGTTATGTTTTTAAGACTTTTACAGCTGTTGAATACGCCGCCGTAAATCTCGGTTAGTCCTTCGGGAAGCTCTACCGTTTCGAGTCCTGCGCAGTTTTCAAAAGCGCGCTCCCCTATTTTTATACAGTTATTCCGTATTATAAGTCTTTTCATATTGGTGCAGTCACGGAAGGCACTTTCACCGATTCTTATCGTGTTTTCGGGAATTTCCATTTCTGCGAGAGAGGTGCAACCTCTGAAGCTTTCAAGACCTATGGTTTCCAGAGTGGAAGGTAGCTTTATAGATTCAAGTCCGCGACGGGTTTTGAAGGCCTCGGCACCGATTTCTTTAATTCCTTCGTCAACCTCTATGGTTTTGCCGTTATCCTCACACTTAATAAGAAAATCGTTATCGGTAGTGAGTCGATCCATCGCCTCGGGCGGAAGATCGCGAAGAAGGCTTTTAATAAGCTTTTCCTTGTTATCGGCAGAGCCGTGATGGGTATTTGCCAAAAGTATTTGAAATGCCGGCGGAACCTCAGCATCGTCCAGATATATGGGATAGAGCTTTTTGTTGTTTTCGCGTGCTACTATTACCTCCATTCCGCAGAAGGGAGAATTCATAGAAGCTTTGGAAACAAAAAGCAGTACCGCTTCGCATTTCTCGATTCGCTGACGAAGCTCGTCACGAAAATCGTTTCCGGTTTCGCAAGACTCGTCGTACCAAATACGGTATTTACGTTTGCTTAGCGCATCGAGAATGGGGTAAACAATCTTTGTATCTCTATGGGAATAACTGACAAAAAGGTAGGGCTCGTTTCCGGTATAGGGGTCAAAATGGGTTTGAACGGGACCGAATTCGTCTAATTTTATATCAATATTAAGCTGACCTTTTTCTGACATAAAGTTTATCCTCCGTTATTTAATCGTCGTCCTTTTGCTGGTCCTCGGGCGAGAGGTCGTCAAAGGGCACAAGGCAATTATGAATTTTCGCAAGGTCGTTTCTGCCTGCCGGAGTTTTATCTCCACCGAAGGAATATCCCTCGGAGCGCATATATGCGTTCCAGCGGCGATGTTCAAGGCGTCTGAGCTGCCACAATTCTTCCTTGGTTCTCTTCTCCGGCAATTTATCTGCACCGGGGATAGCGCACAGCACCTTCATTTCGTGATGAATCGCCGATGCGATAGAAGAGTTATAGTTATAATCGTACTGCCAGAATGATTTTTCCTGTTCCCATCCTTTGCCCCACTTCATATGACGGGCAAGGGCTTTTTCCTCTACCTCGGAATCGATTATAACACTTTCCGAATAAGAGGTTTTAAGGTCGCCGATAAAGTCTATATCGTAGGGAACTTTCTTGAAATTCTGAACTCCTAAAAGGGCTTCCTTTTTATCGGTGTTGTAAACGATGGCCTGAATGACCGGCTTTGCGCCAAGTCTTAGATACAGACTGCGAAGCTTTACGGCAGTTAAAATGTTGAGCTCGTCGTTACCGAGGGCAACAAAAACATATGTAGCCTTTGGAAGAGCGGCAACGGTATCGTCGAATTCCTTGGTTGTTACGTCCATTTTCGAATGAACCTTTATCTGATATGCGGTTTCACCCTCTAAATCGAATTTGCCGTTAAACTCTTCGGACATCAGCTCGGGGCAAAGGGATTTAAACTTAGATTCGGCGTTTTCTCCAATATCAAATACGTCGACCGAAACGCGGTATCCGTCCATCTGGCAAAACCAAGGAAGGGCCTTGGCCATTTCGATACCGTGTTTACCCATTCCGATAACAACGGCATTTATATGTTTCAGTCCGTTTTCGTCCTCGTGGGCGCTTTCGAAAATGCTTTGATGGCCATTTTCGTAAAGAACCCTATTGACAAGGGAGCGTACCTCGTTGACCCTGCGCACCTTTATAAGTTTTGGTTTGTTGTCTTTTTCGTCCTGTCTGAAGGCATTGGAAAGCAGCATTTCAGATTCGACCTGGGTGGAG
>JAXJWR010000037.1:0-11789 GCA_036307905.1 Acutalibacteraceae bacterium | reverse complement strand
TATAAACCTCTCCCCTGACCTCAAGTTCGCCTCCAAACGGAATGGTTTTGGGTATACTTTTCACGGTTAAAAGATTTGCAGTTACATCCTCACCTGTTTCACCGTCACCACGGGTGGAGCCACGAACAAATTTACCCGCAGAGTATTCGAGTGATACCGAAAGACCGTCTATTTTAGGCTCTACCGAATAGAGCGTGCCACCTACCGCATCTTTGACCCTTTTGTCGAAGGCTTCAAGTTCCTCAAAGCTAAAGGCATCCAGCAAACTTTCCATTTTAACCGAATGTTTTACGGGGGTAAAAAGTCTGGCAGCCGCACCGCCTACCTTTTGCGTGGGAGAATCGGGAGTGCGAAGCTCGGGAAACTGCTCTTCAAGAGCCCTGAGTTCACGACCCAGCATATCATACTCGTAATCGGATATTTCGGGGGAATCCTCGTTATAATATCTTTCGTTGTGGTAACGAAGGAGATCGGTTAGCTCCTCCGCACGCTTTTTGGCTTCTAAAAAATCCATTTTATTCTCCTCTAATTTGAAACGTGTGCGCCAAAGTCAAATATATCTTCCATAAGTTCGTCGGTAGCGTGGCCGACACTTGTGAAGGCATCCGGCACAGCTCCAACTATTACGGTTTGTGCTATTATAAATTCGGTGGTGGTGACCTGCTCGGTATCGGTTTCGAGCATACCCAAATCACATTCGAGATTTACCGTCATCAGTATTTGATGCAGCACCTGATTTATTCCCACGCCTACGAAATTGCTTTTAAAGTTACCTACTGCCGTAGTAGTAATATGTACCGAATACTTCAGTTTTGGCCACTTTGCACTAGTAAAATATATTCCAAAAGCGGCTGCGAGAGGTACCGAAAAGGTTACTTCTTCCCTTTTTGCCAGTTCTTTAGAAATTTCGTCGCAGATGATACTCTTAATACGGTTGGCCTCTACTGAGTTGATTTCCACCGTAGTGGCAAGACCTTCGGCATTTCGGCTGACTATTGCTAAGGTGTCGTAAGAAATTTGCATTTCGGAAAGAGCCTTGTTTGATGCGCGGTTTGCACAGTCTATAACGACGGTTTTTACCGCACTTCTTGCAAAGGCTTTAACTACCCTTCGCAATCGAAAATCGAAATAAAGGGTTACCGCCGACAACAGCATAACCAATGCCATAATAAAGGCCGCTATTCTGATTGCCCTTATGCGGGTGTTTTTCCGAATTTGTATCAATAAATCACCGCCTTCCGCAATACATATTACGAAAGGCAGTAAGATTTAGTGAAAACTATTTGGAGATTGCCAAGGCCGCCTCTACTATAATTTGTGCAGCAGCATCGGTTCCGATACGGCTGTTTATGCAAAGGTCATAGGCGTTTCTTGCACCCCAGCGGGTGTCGGAATAGTAGTTATGATAGGATGCACGTTTTTTATCTGCACGTTTAATAACTGCTGCTGCGTCATCTCGCGAAATATTCTCGTGCTCGCAAATACGGTCGATACGTTTGTTGGTATCGGCATGAATGAACACGGTAAGCAGTTTGTTTCTGCCCTTCAGCACCGATTCGGCGCAACGGCCCACAATAACACAGGATTCCTTTTGGGCAATTTCCTTAATTATGGCGGAGCAGTTAATAAAAGCCTTATCTGTCAAGGGAAGTGAGGCCATTCCACCACCTACGATGGGAGTGCCCGCAAAGGCTCCGGATGAAAGCGCATAAAGGAAGCTGTTTACAGCAGTTTCGTCCACCTCGTGCAGGACGTCCTCACTCATACCGCTGCTTTTTGCAATCATGGAAATGAGTTCTTTATCGTACATTTTGATATTTAGTTTTTCTGCAACCTTGCGCGCGATTTCGCGGCCGCCGCTTCCAAATTCACGTCCGATAGTAATAATTAAGTTTTCTGACATGGCGGTCACCTCATATATAATTTATTATATTTTACCATATTTTATTATGCTTTTCAATTCGCATATACAACGAAATTTTGCCGATGCTTTAGGGCAGTGTGTCAACTGCGGACTTCTGCATTTTTATTTTTTTACTTATCACAACCCTGAACACAACATACTGTATGATAAAGGTAAGCAGCCAGGAAATTATATAGGAAATCCAAAGGCTTTCGGGGGTGTGATATTGAGGTATTGTAAATACGGTATATATCCACACTACACGGAAAACGCAAACCCCCAAAATGGAGGCCAGCATCGGGAATACCGACTGACCCATTCCGCGGAGAAGTCCTGTAGTAACGTCCATAATACCTCCGACAAAGTATGGCAGACACATACATATCATACGAACAGTTCCCCAACGGATAGCCTCGGGCGAGTCGGAAATGTAAATGCCAAGCAAAGGCTTTGAAAAATATGTCATAACACAGCCCACAACTATACCAATTATTGCGGTAGCAAGGAGAGAAATGTGGGATATGCGCAGAACACGGTCATATTTACGGCTTCCCACGTTTTGACCGGTATAGTTCATAGCGGTCTGCTTAAAGCCTTCGTTGGTCATAAAGGCGAAATTCTGAAGGTTTTGGGCGGCCGCATTGCCTGCAACGACCCCCACGTAAATTGCATCAAGAGCATTTACAGAGGATTGGATAATTACGTTGGATATGGAAAAAAGGCTGGACTGAATTCCTGCAGGGATGCCCATACGGAAAATGCGCTTTAAAGGCTCGCTGTAAAAACGAATTTTTTTAATATCTAGTTTGCAGGCATCGGTTCTTTTCATAAGAGCATTGATAACCAGCACCGCCGAAAGAAGATGGGCTATTACGGTTGCAAGAGCGACACCCGCAACATCCATATGAAGTACCAAAACAAAGAAAAGGTTAAGCAAAACATTAACGATTCCGGAAATCACAAGGTAATAAAGAGGGCGTTTGGAATCGCCTGCGGCACGAAGAACGGATGCGCCGAAGTTATATACCATATTAGGCATCATACCGGCGAAAATAATTTGCATATATATGGTAGAGAGTTGGATTATATTTTCGGGAGTGGACATAAGCTTAAGCAGAGGTTCTGCCAGAAGTATTCCGATTACCGAAATTATTGCACCACCCACAATAGAAAGCGGAATGATAGTATGTACCGCCTTGTGAACACCATCGTTATGACCTGCTCCTATAGCATGGGCAACCGTTACACCGCTTCCTGCCGAGCAGCCGATGAAAAAGTTGGTTATAAGCCCCGAAATCGAAGCCGTACAGCCAACCGCTGCCACAGCATTACTTCCCGACTGTCCGAACTGACCGACTATTACAAGGTCGGCGGCATTAAAGAAAAGTTGCAGGATACCCGTAAGAATAATCGGGATAGTGTAAAGCATCATTTTGCCAAACAGAGGACCTTCGGTCATGCTTGGATTATGTTTACGCATTTTCTCATCTCCGGACAAAGTTAATTTTTCAATATTATTATATACCTTTATTTTTTTATTGCAACAAAAAAGCGTGGAAAATTTCTTTTCCACGCTTGCTTTATTACTTTTTAGCTTCAACAGCTCCGCCCGGCTTCATACGCTGGAAATAAGATTTTGTTTCCTTGGCAACTACACCGCTAAGAACAATAAGAGCAATAATGTTGGGGAACGCCATCATTCCGTTAAAGATGTCGGCAATAGTCCAAACAGCCTTAAGGGTCATATAAGGTCCTACAAAAACTGCGGCAATATAAAGCCAACGGAAAATCTGAATTGCCCACTTTTTACCATTTGTGAGGTATTCAAGACAACGCTCACTGTAATAGTCCCAACCAAGAATGGTTGTGAAAGCAAAGAATGTAAGGCAAATCATAAGCATAAAGGAGGTTACGCTTTCGGGAAGGAAGGGCAGACCATAATTGAAGGCGCGCATAGTAACGTCAACACCGTCGAGTCCAACATTCCAAGAACCGGTCATAACAACTGTAAGACCTGTAAGGGTACAAACGATAATGGTATCAATAAATGTACCGGTCATAGTTACAAGACCCTGACGAACGGGTTCGTTGGTTTTGGCTGCAGCAGAAGCGATAGGTGCAGAACCGAGACCTGCTTCGTTAGAGAAAATACCACGAGCGATACCCTTCTGCATGGCAACAATCATTGCACCGAGAGCACCACCTGCAACTGCGCGAACACCAAATGCACCTTCTACAATTTCAACAATAGCAGAAGGAATCTTGTTAATGTTAAATATAACAATAAAGAGGCATACCGCTATGTAGAGTACGGCCATAAAGGGAACAACAAACTCGGAAACCTTGGCGATACGCTTGATTCCGCCGATAACAACAAGACCTACGCATATGGTAATAATAATTCCTGTGATAACAACGGCCCAGCTGTAATTGTTTCCGAAAAGGCTGAAAGCAATATTCTGACCCTCAGGGTCGAAAAAGCTTTTAACCGCATTGGTAACACCCTGAACCTGGGTAAATGTACCGATACCGAAAAGACCTACACACACGCCGAAAAAGGCAAAAAGTACTGCAAGCCATTTCCAAGCTTTGCCCATATCCTTTTCTATGTAGTAGAAAGGTCCGCCGAGAGCATGACCGTTTTCGTCGATAGTGCGGTATTTAACGGCAAGCAGACCCTCTGCATACTTTGTTGCCATTCCGAAAAATGCGGCAACAATCATCCAAAACAGAGCACCGGGGCCACCTGCAACGATAGCAGTTGCAACACCGACAATGTTACCTGTTCCGATAGTAGCCGACAGAGCGGTACAAAGTGCACCGAAGGACGAAACCTCGCCAACGCCATCTTCTTCATTTTTGAACATATACTTTAGTGCTTTAGGCAGATGGAATACCTGAAGCAGTTTTACACGACAGGTTAGAAAAATACCTGCCGCAAGTATGAGGACGATAAGAGGTATTCCCCATACAAGGTCGTCGATCTTAACTAAGATCTCTTCAAATTTTGCCATTTTGTTTCTCTCCTTAAATAAAAAATAAAAAGCCAAAACCTATGTTTTGACTTCAGAGAGTTCGGGTACAAGTTTTTATCCCTGTCCTTTTGCCTGAGAGATTGGAAGAAACTTCCGTACACCTTCGGCGCCCGTTTTGGCTAAACGGGACTCTCCAGAGTGTTGCACACACAACGGTATAATTGTATCACACTTCCCGACAAAAATCAACTGTTTTTTTATTATGTTATAAAATTATCAATTGTTGTATTATTTATGATAATGTGATAAAATAAATACGAGGTGAAAATATGAAGGTCACACTTAACGAAAATAAAGAAATTGTAGAAAGAATTAAGGCAGGTCTTGAGAAAAAAGGCGGCTACTGCCCCTGCAGACTGGAGAAATCCCCCGAAAACAAATGTATGTGCAAGGAATTTCGCGACCAGATTGCCGACCCCGATTTTGAAGGTTATTGCCATTGTCTTCTTTACTATAAATCTAAAGACTAAGGAGAAAAACATATGTCGATAAAAAATATTTCGGTTGTAAATTTTGAAGAAGAGGTTCTGGAAAACGAGGGAACCGTTCTGCTGGATTTCTGGGCAGACTGGTGCGGTCCATGTATGATGCTGGCCCCCGTGCTTCACGAATTTGCAGAGGAAAACAACGGCATCACGGTGGGAAAGGTAAACGTTGACGAGGCACCTGAGTTGGCTCAGGCCTACGGAGTGGCGAGCATACCTACACTGGTAGTTGTTAAAAACGGCAAGGAAGTAAAGCGCAGCGTTGGTGTTATCCCCAAATCAAAAATCGAAGAGCTTGTAAAATAAGATAAAAAACCGAGGTTCAAACGAACCTCGGTTTTTTGCTTAGTATTCTATATTACAGTAATGCGGTATAGATTTTCTCTCCGCCGTTTATGAAAACTTCGATAATGTATTCGTCGCGGAGGATTTTAAGGTCGGTTATTTCACCCTCAAAGATGACGGGGTTTCTTCCCTCTCGCTCTATTATAAAGCCTTTTTCGGTGCGGATAAGGGCAGGGTCGCTATCCTTAAGGAGATGCTGAACCTCTTTTACGGGATAGCCGTAGACCTTTCCGTCTTTGACGGTAAGCTCGCGGGGAAGGGACATACAGCCCACACAGCGTTCTTTAAACTGATATGACCAACCGGGAACCCAAGAAATCAGAATATTTCTGCCGAGTTGGTCGGTAAATGCCTGACCTGCATACTGGTCGGGCCCCATATCCACCTCGCCCGACACCTCGGTAGTAAAGGTCTTGCCGTCAAAATCACCGTACATAACGGCAAAATGGTGGAAGCCGTCGGGGTCGTTGTCATCGGCACTGCAGACTGATGCGGTAAGCATAAATTTATCGCCGCATTTCATAAAGGAGGGGCACTCGGTATAGCGTTTATTCTGCCACTCTTTCATAATTCCGATATAGTTCCAGTCGAAAAGGTTTTCGCTCTCATAGGCTAAAAGCCTTCCGAGTCGGTTTTGGGGTTGTCCCGACGCCATTATAAGATAGAATTTCCCGTCTTTTTCCATTATAGCAGGGTCGCGGAATTCGTTAGAGCCATCGGCAGGATAGTCCGGAATTATGGGGTTTCCCTCGTATTTTTCAAAGCTTATTCCGTCCTTTGAATAGGCCACGCTTACCGATTCGATATGACCCTTCGGATGTCTTTTATCATCGGCAGGCACTTTTTGGATGGAAGCGTAGAAAAGATAGAGAGTGTCATCCTTAACTATTGCCGTGCCCGACCAACAACCGCCTGCATCATAGGGCATATCGGGGGCAAGGGCAACGGGAAGCTCTTCAAAGGTGATGAAATCCTTTGTTCGGGCATGACCCCAATACATAGGCTCGTGCCAAGGGGTTTCAAAATGAGGCGCACACTGATAAAAAATGTGGTAATACCCCCCGAAATACACAAGACCGTTAGGGTCATTTATCCAGCCTCTTTGGGGCTGATAGTGATGTGAAAGTCTCTTTAAATAATCCATAAGTATTCTCCTTTACAAAGTAATTTTTAAAACGGTCATTTCGCATTTGGGGATGGAATTCATATCTCCGTAGAGAACCTCTATATTCTTATGAGGCTTTATGATAAAGTCGGTAGGAAGGGTCTCGTTTTGGTAGTTTACGGCAACGATTATATACTCGTTTTCGCTTACCTTATGACGGGTAACACCGATGTCGGGCTGACGGGAAACCACGATCTTACTGTCGATTACGTCTTTAGCAAAGGTTTCGTAAATTTTATAGTAGGGATAGGTTTTAGCATCTCTTAAATACTTCTCTGAGTTCCAAAGCATTTCTTCAAGAGGACAATCGAGGAAATAAACGTAACCCTTGCCGTGCTTTTTACGTGAGAAAACGACGTTTCCGTTATCGTCCTCTGCTAAAACCTCGGCATCGATGGAGCTGAGCAAAAATTCGCTTGAATATACAATATCCAGCTCGTCCTCGCCGAATTTTACCTTTTTAACCTCGCTGTTATTTTGCATACCACTTGAGGACAGACCTACAACATCTTCAAATTCGGCAATAAAGCCGTCTTTACAGGTGAAGAGGGCATTTGCGCCGTTTCGGACGTTTTTCATAATGGCATCCAAGGTCTCAAAAGGCATTGAAGCCCAGCCTGTAATAGAGGGTACGATATAAAGGGGTGCATCGGGCAATTTTTGCTGACACCAAGCATAGGAAATATCAAATCCTGCTTCCTTAGCAAGCTGATAGGCGGTGGCGTTAATTCCCCACCAATCGGTCATAAAGGTGGTAACGCAGACACAGTCGTATTCTTTTTTGGGAAGCTCCTCAAAAGGCAGAGCGGCGAAAACTTCGCTGATGCGCTTCATCTCAAGGGCAACAGGCTTGGGTGATTTATCGACGTAGAGAAGACCAAGCTCTCTTTCGACGTTACTCCAGCTATAGGGAGGATAGGTAATATGGCTATGCTCCATACCACACCACCAAAGGTAGCCCAGAGAACCATTGGCCCAACCCGACAAAATAGTTATGCGAATAAAGTCGGCGGCACTTTCGCCCCTTGATAGCATTCGGTTGAAGGTTCCGCTTTCCTCTATCATAGCGGGTCTGCCGCTTATGGAGCTGTAGTATTCAAGCTGAGCGGAAGGAAGATAGGTAGTTCGTGGTCTATTCAAAATATCCTTTTCTCCGCCTATGGTGCGAGAAGGGTATGGATGAGGGCAGATAAGGTCGCAAAGCTCTCCCTGGTCCTGAAGAGTCCAAAGCCTTGTGCCGTTCATGGTATAGTGGGGTGCAAGGGCGTGCATACCCGACGCGATGGGACGGGTGTTGTCCTCACTTTTTATGGCATTTACTATGGTAGCCGTCCATACATAGGGGTCACAGCGGTCCTCGGCGGGGCCCAGAGAGTTGCTCTCGTTTCCAACCTCCCAGTATTTAATAACGGGACTATCCTTAAAACGGCGAACAAAGCCCTTTACGAACTTTATCTGAAGCATAAGGGCTTCGGGGTCGTTTATGGGATTTTTACCGCAGATTGCGGGCGGTACGTACTGAACTCCGCTCATCCAACCCGTAACGATGCCGACGGTAGCCTTCATATTATACTTTTCGCAGAGTTTCAAAAGCTCGGCAAAACGCTCCATCATAGTTTCGTCTAAAAAGAACTCGTTATTGGGAAGGTCCCTACCGTGGAGGCGATATTCTTTAAACTCCTGCTGCCAACCATAAAGCTTATGTACGGGCTGAAAATCGCGCCAGATGGGAAAAATTCTTAGATAGCTTACTCCATACTGAGAAAGAGCACGAAGGTCATCGTCAACCACCTCCGGGTCCCAGTTGACCCACATTTCGGTTCCCGATTTACTGTCCCAATAGTTACAACCTAACATAAAATCCATAATGCTTACTCCCTAAAACCTTATGAGTTTTCTCGCCTCGTCGGCATTTTTGCATATTCCCGATGATACCATTCCGTAAAGGGCAGCGCCGTATGCCGCTTCTTCGGTATGGACAGGGATTTTAATTTCCGATTTGAATATTTCTTCGGCAATCTTTACAAGGTGGCGGTTTTTACGTATACCGTTGCCCGAGCCTACAAGGCCGTTTTTCTTAACATCCATTTGGCCGTACATCCCGAAAAGCTCGTCCACCATACCTGTAAGAACTCCCCGTGTTAGATTCTCGGGGGTGAAATTTTCCACAGAAATATTATTTATGGAGCCTCTTACATTTTCGTCGGCACGGGTGCCCGAAAAACGAGTATCAACGGTCAGCGGCTCTGTTGCCAAGGCTGCCATTTTGTCCATAACCGTATAAACGTCCTCGTCTCTTACCGAAGTATAATTTAAAAAACTTTCGTAAAAGTTCTTTAAAAGCGCATAGGCTCTGCCGCCGCATAAAGCGGCACCTACTATAAGATACTTTCCGTCGAAGAAGGGACGGGTTTCGATGTCTTTGCCACTTCTTGGAACATCGGATATAAGCGATATTTGACTGCCTGTTCCAAAGTTTAAAAGAATATCATCCTCGGAAGAAAGGGATGAAAATACACTTGCCTGATTGTCGCCGATGGCAACCGAGACGGGTATGCCGTTATACTTGCCTGCCACAGCAAAGCCTTTTTCGATTTTTGGTGCAAATCCATTTAAGAACCTGTCGTTTTCCAGGTCAAAAAGGCCAAATGAGGCGGCATCGCTTATATGCATTACGGCGGAGCTCAGTCCGCAAAGCTCCATTACGAAAAGGTCGTGAATGGTGCAGTAGCTTGACGAATTTTCGGGAACGAGCCCGTTTTCTTTGTTATAAAAATCGGTAACGTTTCCGTAGCCTGTGTAACTACCCAAAAAGCCTGAATAGGTGGTATCACCAAAGGGTTGGTCTCCCCTACCGTCCTGCCAGGTATAAAGTGGGCTTGCGGCCTTGCCATTTTCGTCGTAATAAACGATACCGTGCATCTGCCCTGTAACGCCTATGGCGACAGTTTCCTCGCAAATGAGCTCATCTAAAATACACTTAGCGAGGGTAATTATTTTATCTGCAGACTGTATTTTTTCAAACGGCTTGTCGGTTTTAATAAACGCGTTACTGTCTACCGTTTTAGAGGCTTTTACCTCTCCGCTTACCGTATCGACGGCAACACCGCAAATACTTGTGGTACCGATATCAATTCCTATTACTTGCATATTGTCTCCGTTTAATAGGTCTCGACTATTTCCAGGTTTCCGCACACCATATATTTACCCATCAGGCAGGCGGGCATAAAGAAGTAGTCGCCTTTTTTAATTTCTTTACTGTAATTTTCGCCGAAAAGTGTTCCCGACCCGTCGGTAACGATATATACTGCATAACTGTCCTTAACCTCCAGCGGCTTTTCTCCGCCAAAAAGCTTTGTACGATTTATAACAAAACATTTGGTATCCTTTTGACCGACAAGCTCCTGTACTTCATAACCGTCGCCTGTTTTTATGGTGACAGGCTCCAGCTTGGACTTTGGAGTATCGCCAAAATTAAAGCAGCTTACGGCATCCTCACGGGAAAGGCCAAGATACATTTCCTCGTCCGACAGCTCGTACTCGCCACAAAAATGCTCGGGCTGGATGGTAAAGTCGGTAGGCTCCTGAATTTCGAGTATAAGACAGCCTTTGCCGATAGCGTGAACGGTTTTTGCCGGTACAAAATAAACCTCGCCCACCTGTGGCTCTACAAAATCCATAAGTCTTTCCATGGCATCCATATCGGTGGCGCTGTCGTCGATTGCTTTTTCAAACGTTTCCTTTGTGACGCCCTCTTTAAAACCGAAATATAATTTGGCATTTTCGCGGGTGGCAAGGATAAGCCAACACTCGGTTTTGCCATAGTCCGAATCGAAATACTTTCGGGAAAAGGCTTTATCGGGGTGAGCTTGTGCCGGAAGTCGTATAGCACTGTCAAGTCCTTTTACAAGTATACGGAATTTATTACCTTTGCCCAGCAGTTCTTCGGGATATTTTTCCAGAAGTTCATCAAAATAGAGTTCGCTGTCTTTAAGCTTCGACACGCCTTCTTTCGGGTCGGTAGAGCCTTTATTCAAAGCCTTTACCGCCGAAGCAATCCATTCTTCGGGTTTGTAACCGTCGACAGGCTCATCACCGAAAAGGTCGGCAAAAAGCTTGCCGCCGGTATAAACTCTTCCTACACGGTTGCGTTCAAAAAAGATAGGTTTTAGTTCCATAATTGTTCTCCTAACAGCCTATTGTGGTCGATTTAAGATCAAGCCTTGTAATTATATCTTGCTGAATTTCGGGAGATAAGTCAAGGAAGTTAACAAAGGTTCCGTGAATTCGCATAATATATACGCCTGTGGGGGCATATTTTTGCGGTTCGGCAAGAACCTTGCGTAGAGTTTCAGGGGTGGTAACGTTTACGTAAAGATAAAAGGGTGATACTCCCTCTTTATACTCGTTAAAGAACAGGGGCGCTATTACGTTGTTATAGAAACGCAAGCCCTTTGCCTCGTTACTGTCACCATTAAAATACTTGGGATCAATTCCGAGATGGGAGGCATATCCGCCGCCGAATTTTTCGAAGGGCAACTTCATATTGGAAAGGAGTCTGAAGCCAAGACCGCCTGAAGCCTCGCCATAGAGGGGGTCGACACCATATCCGAGCATATCGCGGCTGTGTCTGCCGTCGGGAGTAGCGCCCACGTGGTATCCGTAGGTAAGATGGGTTGAGGGGGATGAGAAATCGGGACGGAAGGAATTGCCGAGATAATTTTTCTTTAAGGAAAGCATATCGCTGACACGATTTGCGATTTCTGCGGCTTCCATATCCACCTCGGCAATATTATTGCCGAATTTGGGAGCGGAAAGCAAAAACTCGCGAACCTCATCATAGCCATTAAAGTCGG
>JAXJWR010000036.1:0-1730 GCA_036307905.1 Acutalibacteraceae bacterium | reverse complement strand
GGCCTACAACGCTATGGTTCCGGGGTAGCCTCCTGCTCGAGGACTCCTCGTTTGCACAGATACGCTCGGGTGGGACCGTTTGCACCGTCGTGGTATTTAATTTCTGTGTATCTTTTGCGTGCAGGGTATTCAGTTGTCAAGGAACATATACAAAGCATTTTGTAATTTACTCTTGTATTTGCTTTAATTATACGTTATAATATTACCGTAAGCAATTTTCTAACGGTCAAACGATAGGTATAGAGTGAAGTCTATCGGTAAGAATAGAGGTGCAATATGGATCGTCTTTCAATATTTGATTTAGGGAGCCTAAACGAGAACAAAAAAATCACCGCGAAGTTCACCAAATATGAGGTGGATCATCGCAGTGACGGAACTTATATATGTGCGCTTTTGGAAGAAGGAAAACTTCCCGAATGGCAAGAGGGATATGGATTGGATGGGCAAAAGTTGCTGCTGTCCCTTTGTAATTTGTATCTTGAAATCGAGAATACCGATGAGTGGGAGGCGTGTCATCATATTATTTCGTGGTGCAAAGCGAACGCTTTCCCTTACTGTTCAGAAGGCTTGAAAGTACATGAATATGATTGGGAGTTGCTTCAGGATTCCGAGCGGTGGGAGTTATGGGTCAATATTCTTAATGGTTATGAGTTCACATTGGAGAGAATAACCGCTGACCTAAAACGCTTATATGAAGATATGGAAATCTTACTTCATTTTTATAACGTAAAAAATGACCTTGAGTCCTCCAGAGCGTTACCCAAAAACAAACGTGTTCAGGAATATGCGGATATATCTTCTTTAACCGAAATGCAGCTCCTTTACAGATTGGATAACTTCTTATCTGAATTGCCGAAGTTCCCATTGGAATTAACTCTCGATGACGTTGGAGAGATGAAGATACTCCCCGGATTTACAAGTGTGTTTGACGCAGCCTATTATGCTTTGGCAAGGTTTGTTGCGACTCAACCCGAAGTGCCGACAAAAGAGGATGGTGGCAAGACCCCTCTCGGTATTTGCGAGAGCTGTGGTAAGATTTTCTTTAAAAACGGAAACCGTCAAAAATACTGCGATGACCCGGAATGCAAAAAAGAGCGTAACCGCCGTAAATCCAGAACAGCTTATTTGAAGAAACTGAAGGAAGAAAAATAATAAAATACCCTTTGTCTTGAGATAACCGCTCTCTACGACAAAGGGTATTTTCAATTCATAACAGCTTTTTGCGAATTCATAACAACCGCTTACAACCGGTACGTGATAAAATCATTCTGAATCATTCTTTTATGACACGGCAGCGGTCTTCACCATAAACCACACCAAGCGACGAACCGCAATCCCACTGCACATGAAATAATCCTTAATCGAGAGAAGGGCTTTTGCTTGAGCGAAACTATCTGCAAAATCAAATTCTATATCGTAATTAGTCCACTTGGCAGTAGCGAGAGAATAATAGTCGTAATCGTAACCTATGCCAAGCACATGATATTTCGCCAAATAATCACCCCCTATTTTGTATATTGTCGCTTTAATTTGGTTTAGTCTTTTCTGAATCCAGGTATGGTTTCTATCTTAAATCTATTGAGCATATGCAACCGATCGATTTTTTCTTTTATATCCAAATCCGATATTTCACCATTTAAGATATATCGATCAAGTACATCGTAAGTAAAGCCAAGATTTTCTTCGTCGGATTTACCTGAAAGACCGTCAATAGGTGTTTTCGTAATAAG